>JBFIID010000218.1:0-4944 GCA_041601415.1 Gammaproteobacteria bacterium | reverse complement strand
TCGGCATTATCGGACAGCAGCAGGTTACGGTTGTGCTGATGTGCCTCGATCTTCTGTGCATCCTTGTGTACCAGCACTTTACCATTGAATACGGCGCGCGCATGGCCATCCATGATGCCCTTGTAGTATTCATCACTGTTGGTGTTGGGCTGTAGATGGTCAACGCGGGTATGGTGATCTACATGCTGACGACCACGCACCATATACAGTCCATTCATTGTGATGTGCGCACCCGGCGCATTCAGATCGGCGTTGATGTCAGTGCGTGACAGACGTGCACCGATGGCGACAGAATGCGAGGTGACCTGGCTGTCTTTTTCCTGACAGACGTAAATTTTAGACACGTGATAGGCCTGCAGGGATTCAACCTGTACCTTGCAGTGTTCGACCTGCGCGCCTGCAGAGGCAATAATTTCAGTCACGCTATTAGTCAGGTTGCGACTGCCTTCCTCACCCGCATAGTGTTCGATGATCTGACACTGGGTATTTTCTTCGGCCACAATCAGTATGCGCGGATGTGCAACCTCTGGCTGTTCGCCAAGGGTTGATATGAACATCAGGTGTACCGGTTTATCCAGTACGGTGTTGCGCTGTAAATGCAGGAATGTGCCGTCGGTCATGAACGCGGTGTTCAGTGCAGCAAATCCGGTTTGTTCATCACCGGCCGCAAGTCCCAGATAACGACTGACCGTATCGGCATCACGATCCAGTTGTTCAGACAGACTGCTCAGCGTCAGACCGTCAGGCAGTGCGGATTGATTCGACAGTGAGGCAGAGAAATGACCGTTAACAAAGACCAGTTCAAAACAGTCCATATCGGCATAGCGGAGTTGTTCAAGTAGTTCGCTGGAAACGCTTGTGCCGGGCTCTGCGAGTTTGAAGTCCTGCTGTGCTATCGATTGCACATTGGTGTATTTCCAGTCTTCATCACGCAGGGTTGGAAACCCGCTGTTGGCGAAGGCCTCCAGTGCCTGCTGACGCAGCACACCGAGACGGCCATGCTTATTGCCGATCAGTGCTTCGGCAACGCGACTGTATTCAGCGCGGAAGTGATCGATGCTGGCATTAGCCGTAGTCATGCGCTGGCGGCCTCCTTCACCTGTGTTAGCCAGTCATAGCCCCTCTCTTCAAGTTCAAGCGCCAGTTCCTGACCGCCGGATTTAACAATCTGACCCTCTGCGAGGACATGCACATAATCCGGTTTAATGTAATCCAGTAGCCGTTGGTAATGTGTTACCAGAATGATCGAACGGTCTTTGTTGCGAAGCTGATTCACGCCGTTGGCAACAATGCGCAGGGCATCGATATCGAGTCCGGAATCGGTTTCATCCAGGATCGCCAGGCTGGGTTCCAGCACGGCCATCTGGAAGATCTCGTTTCGTTTTTTCTCACCGCCGGAGAAGCCTTCGTTGACGGCACGATTCAACAGGTCATCCTTCATTTCAACGATCTGCATCTTGTCGCGGATGTAGGTGAGGAAGTCCATCGCATCCATTTCTGCTTCACCACGGTATCTGCGTACGGCATTAAGCGCGGCTTTGAGCATATAGGTATTGTTGACCCCCGGAATTTCCACCGGGTACTGAAAGGCGAGGAACACGCCGCGCCAGGCACGTTCTTCCGGCGACAGTTCCAGCAGGTCCTCTCCGTTAAGTGCCACACTACCCTGGGTTACTTCATAGCCTTCGCGGCCACTCAGGACGTTGGCCAAAGTGCTCTTGCCGGAACCGTTGGGCCCCATGATGGCGTGCACTTCACCGGCTTTGACTTCTAAATTGATGCCATTAAGGATGCTCTTGTCCTCAACACTGGCATGCAGATTCTGAATGTTTAGCATGATGTTCTCTTCTTTAATTCGGTATTACGGGAGTGATTCGATACGCTAGCCGACAGCCCCTTCAAGACTGACGGTGAGCAGGTTCTGTGCCTCTACGGCAAATTCCATGGGTAGTTCCTTGAAGACTTCCTTACAGAAGCCGTTCACGATCATGCTGACCGCATCTTCTTCTGCGATGCCGCGCTGGCGGCAGTAGAACAACTGGTCTTCACTGATCTTCGACGTAGAGGCCTCATGTTCGACCTTGGCCGAACGGTTTTTCACCTCTATATATGGGAAGGTGTGTGCGCCGCACTTATCACCCATCAACAGGGAATCACATTGCGTGTAATTACGCGCGTTTTCGGCGCTTTTCGCGATTTTTACCAGCCCACGGTAGGCATTCTGTGCCTTGCCTGCAGAGATACCCTTGGAGATCACGGTACTCGTTGTATTGCGACCGATATGGATCATCTTGGTGCCGGTGTCGGCCTGCTGGTAATTATTGGTCAGGGCGACGGAATAGAATTCGCCTACGGAGTTATCACCCATCAGGATGCAGCTCGGGTATTTCCAGGTAATCGCCGAGCCGGTTTCGACCTGGGTCCACGAGATCTTCGAGTTCCTGCCACGGCATTCGCCGCGTTTGGTAACGAAGTTATAGATTCCACCGACCCCATCTTCATCGCCGGGATACCAGTTCTGTACGGTGGAGTATTTGATCTGGGCATCATCCAGGGCGACCAGTTCTACCACCGCAGCATGCAGCTGGTTTTCATCGCGCATTGGTGCGGTACAGCCTTCCAGATAGCTCACATGGCTGCCTTCAGCGGCAACGATCAGGGTTCGTTCAAACTGCCCCGTATTGGCCGCATTAATCCGGAAGTAGGTCGATAGCTCCATCGGACAACGCACACCTTTCGGTATGTAGCAGAAGGAACCATCGGTAAATACGGCGGAATTTAACGCGGCATAGTAATTGTCACCGGTCGGTACTACCGAGCCCAGATATTGACGAATCAGATCCGGGTGATTCTGCACGGCTTCCGAGAAGGGGCAGAAGATGACGCCTGCTTCAGAAAGCTTTTCCTTGAAGGTTGTGGCGACGGAGACGCTGTCAAATACCGCATCGACGGCCACGCCGGCCAGTGCTGCACGTTCATGCAGCGGGATACCCAGCTTTTCGTAGGTTTCGAGTAATTTCGGATCGACTTCATCGAGGCTTTTTGGGCCGTCTTTTTTCGACTTGGGTGCGGAATAGTAGGAAATCGCCTGATAATCTATCGGTGCGTGGTGCACCTGGGCCCATTTCGGTTCCGTCATTGTCAGCCAGTGACGATAGGCCTCAAGGCGCCACTCGAGCAGCCATTCCGGTTCGTTTTTCTTGGCGGAAATATGTCGAATGACATCTTCATTTAGACCGGGTGGTACTGTATCTGTTTCCACATCGGTAATGAAGCCGGCCTTATATTCCTTACCAACCAGTTCTTCGACTTCTTGTGATTTCGTTGACACGTCTGTTTCCTGTTGTCTTGTTCGGACTAAACGGTAAAGCTCTCGCCGCAGCCACAGGTTTCTTTCACATTCGGGTTGTTGAACTTGAAGCCTTCATTCAGGCCTTCCCGTGTGTAGTCCAGCTCTGTACCGGATAAATGGTCCAGGCTCTTGTCATCTACGATCAGTTTGAGCCCACAGGACTCAAATACGTTGTCCTGATCAGAAATTTGCTCGGCAGGTTCAACCACGTAGGCAAAACCGGAGCAACCGGTGGTTTTGACCGCTACGCGCAGTCCCTTATATTGCTCACCCATCAGGAATTTTTTCACATGATCGGCAGCCCGTTGAGTAATACTCAGACTCATTTACCGCTAGCCTCCATTGAAGCAGAGCTAATTTCGTCATTCCGGTTTAGCGTTACGACCGCAGCAGTTTTCTCATCATGGGCCTGTTCGATACGTTCGCGACGGCTAACCAGTTCGGCGAGGCTAATATCATTAAGGAAGCTGAAGATTTCGCTGCTCAGGTCTTCCCACAGGTCATGGGTCAGGCAACGATTCTTGCCCTTGCAGTTACGCAGTCCACCACAGCGAGTAGCGTCTACACTTTCATCAACCGCGCTGATGACATCAGCAACGGATATTTCTTCGGCCTCCTTGCCCAGACGATAACCGCCACCCGGGCCACGGGCACTGGAGACCAGGCCACATTTGCGCAGGCGCGAGAATAATTGCTCAAGGTATGAAAGGGAAATTTCCTGTCGGACTGAGATATCAGACAGCGCAATCGGGGCGTCGTCCGCATTCAGCGCCAGATCAAGCATGGCTGTTACAGCATATCTGCCTTTGGTTGTCAGTCTCATATGGCCTTATCCTGAGTTTGCGTGAAGCGTCTAATTAGTAAAGGGCGACGAGGTTCTCATACCTGACTATTTTAGTCAAGTATTCGCCATTTGGCCAATTTATTTGCTTTAAGAGCCAGCTTCAGAGGGGGGGTCTAAGCGCAAAAACAAAAAACTGCGTCAGTAGTAGGGTTAATTATTCCCTATCTTCCGGGTCACGGCAATTGTTACGTTGTTCCATGTCTTCCAGTTTACGTTCCACGACATGCAGGTGATCGAGGACTGCATTGATTGCCTGTTCAACGGGATCAGGCATATCCTGGCTGGCGCCATAGGCCTCGAAACCAATTTTTTTCGCCATGGCTTCGCGTTCTTTGCTTTTCTCTTTTTTGGCCTGCACGATGTGTCCAGGTACGCCCACGACACTCGCGCACTCCGGTACGTCCTTGACCACAACAGCGTTAGAACCAATACGTGCATTGGCACCGATGGTAATGGGGCCCAGTACTTTGGCACCTGCACCGACCACGACATTGTTTTCAAGGGTCGGATGGCGCTTGACCTTCTGCCAGGTAGTGCCGCCGAGGGTCACACCGTGATAAAGCGTCACATCATCACCAATCTCTGCGGTTTCACCGATTACAACGCCCATGCCATGGTCAATAAAAAAGCGTCTGCCAATGGTCGCACCGGGATGAATCTCGATACCGGTCAGTCCGCGTCCGATATGCGATAGCATGCGCGCGAGCCAGTAGAATTTATGCGTCCACAGCCAGTGACTGCAACGGTG
>JBFIID010000217.1:0-4963 GCA_041601415.1 Gammaproteobacteria bacterium | reverse complement strand
CTGCCGATTCCGGGCGGCCTGAGTCGTTCCTTGTCGGTTAGTCCGGAACCGATATAGAAGCGTTTCTGATCCTCGATCTCTACCCAGAGGGCACCTGTCATTCCTGAGTATTTGCCTTTACCGGGCCGGTAGCCGACCACCCTGCCCTCCATATCATCAAAGTGTTTTACCTTGAGGGCATTAGGGCTTCGTCCCGTTTCATAGGGGCTATTGGGTTTTCTCAGCACCAGACCCTCGGCACCCGCTGTGTTCAACCTGTCCAGCTCTGCAAGAAGATGCGCGGAATCACGACACACGGTCTGGGGGATAATGCGTAGATGCGGGATCGCCTGTTGTTGTAAATATTGATGCAATCGGTGCAGGCGTTTTTGCAGGCCTCCCGGCGCATTGGGGACCTCGAAGATGTTATAGGTGATATGTTGCCAGTCCGACTCTGGCTGGTGATGTGAGGTAATGGATAGTGTTTCTGCGAATCTGCCCCTGCCACTCCACAGCTCTCCATCCAGCTCGAAGTGCGGGAGTCGCTCGATAAACCAGTCAGGCGCGGCAATCACATTTCCCTGCCTGGAAAGTAGTTGCCTGCCATTCCAGTAGGCACGAACCCCATCCAGCTTCTCACTCATGTACCAGCCATCAATCGCCATCTCCGGGCGATATTTGCTGAGTAATAACAGCTCCGGTTCGGCAGCATAACTCGGTGATAAAAAACAGATAACAAGGGCCAAAGTCGGCCAGATTCCTTTCACTTGCATAGATCACATCCTTTTGATCATTATTTTCTCTTTTAATGCATCACTGACGACCTGTGGTGTTGCTGGGTTTCTACTCAGGACTCGCAGGGATAACGCGCTGCAAAGGCCTGTGAGACGAGACCCAGGCCTGTTTTTGCCTGTGCCTCCGGGTGCTCGGGTAGCCAGTCGAGGACGGCGGCATACATTTCTTTCAGCGTTATATCCCCGGGAATACAGGCCGAAACCCCCTCCACCGGACCCAGGCTCAGGGCATCTTCGGCCGCCAGCATAAAACCGATACAGCGCCCCGAGGCCACTACCGAATGTCCCTTGCACCATTTCATCACATCCTCACGATCGGTGATCGCGGACACCGGGGCGGACAAGCCCAGCAGGATTATAAACAAACTGAAAAGGATATTTTTCATTGCCTTAGCTCTTAAATTTAGTACGTTTTATAAAATGGCATCAGGTAACCCGCTTATAGGATAACACCTGGAATATATGACATGACCAGCATCACGGGTATATCATTTCGTTTCTCTAGCCTTTTATTCAGTCAGTCTTGTCGATGTAAAAGGAGCAAACACGATGAAAGCATCAAAAAACCTGTTATCAGCTTTCCTGTTGTTTAGTCCGTTTTCACTCGTCACTGCCGATACCCCCGACCTCAGTCGTCAACTGATCGGACATGGTGGGCCGGTAAATTGTGTGGCGGTCAGCCCGGATGGCAAACAGATTCTGTCAGGCAGTCTGGATTATGCCGTCATGCTGTGGAATATCGACACAGCAACACCACAGAACACCGAGCGTTTTATCGAACACCGGGGAGCGGTCAGTGAGGTCAGGTTTTTACCCTCTGGCAGCGAGGCGATTTCCAGTGGTGATGATGGCATCGTCTATCTGTGGGACGTGGTCAATCACCGCCTCCTGCACCGGTTCGAAGGACACGAGGCCAAGGTCGTTTCCCTGGATTTCACACCCGATGCGAAGCTACTGGCATCCGCCAGTTGGGATGGAACGCTGCAACTCTGGGACCTGTCCGGCAGGAAGCTCCTGCATCGCATTAAAGTACATGATGAAACCGTTCATTCCGTGTTGCTTTCGGCAGACGGAAAAACAGCCTATTCAGCGGGCTTTGACGGGCACCTGCGAAGCTGGGATACCGCTTCAGGTGAGTTCATCAAAATTATCCACAGCCACGGCTGGCCAATCAACATCATGCGCTGGCTACCCGGTCGACAGCAGATTCTGTTCGGCACCAGCAACGGCGATGTGCAAATACTGGATGTTGCCAGTGCCGCCATTTCTAAGGTCCTGATCCCGCATGAAAAGCCCGTCCTCGGCCTTGCGGTATCGGCGAGTAATGGTTTGATCGCCAGCGGCGGGAATGATGGTGTGATCCGGGTCTGGAACATCAATGACTGGTCGGTCGTAGGTGAAACAGAGGGCATTCCCGGGCCGGTCTGGACCCTGGCGTTCACCGCAGACGGCAAGGGTATCTACTTCGGCTCTCTGGACGATGAGGTTAAATACTGGGCCATTAATAACGACGACGAGACACTCTGGAGTGAGGATCACGAACAACGCCGTTTTCAGGTCAAGTCGGGTCTACCACTGGGAGAATTACAGTTCGCACGAAAATGCAGTGTCTGCCATAGCCTGAGCCCCGGCGAAACGAATCGTGCCGGCCCCAGCCTGTATCAGGTACTGGGTCGTAAGGCCGGCTCCCTGCCCGAGTACCCCTACTCCCAGGCACTACAGCAGTCGGATGTGGTGTGGGATGAAGAAATGATAAACGAATTATTTGTGCAGGGTCCCAGCGCGGTGGTACCGGGTTCAAAGATGCCGCTGCAGAAAATTCCGGATGCCGAAAAACGTGCGGCCCTGATTGATTATTTGAAGAAGCGCTAAATATTCTGTTCTAGCCGGCGGCTCATGTACGGCACCGGGTCGAACACCCGGTGCCGTTTTTTTATCAGATGTCGAGAGGGTTCCTGAGAATTATCGTGTCCGCACGATCCGGACCTGTTGAAATAATATCAACCGGGATGCCGGTAATTTCCGCGATCCGATTCAGATAGTTACGTGCGTTATCAGGTAAGGCATCGTAGTCCTGCACACCCACGGTGGACTCACTCCAGCCCGGCATTTCTTCATACACAGGAATACAGTCGGCAACCGCATCTGCACCCACCGGCAGGGTTGAACGTTCGATACCGTTGACCGTGTAACCGGTACACAGGCGAATGGTATCGAGTCCATCGAGAACGTCCAGCTTGGTCATGCACAGGCCAGTGAGGCTGTTGATCTGGCCGGAACGTCGCAGGGCAACGGCATCGAACCAGCCACAGCGTCGTGCACGTCCGGTGGTGGCACCAAATTCATGCCCCTTGCTGGCCAGGTGTTCGCCGGTTTCATCAAACAGTTCGGTTGGAAATGGGCCAGAGCCAACACGCGTTGTATAGGCCTTGGTAATACCCAGTACGTAATCGAAGTTACACGGGCCAAAGCCACTACCGGTGGCGGCACCACCTGCGGTGGTATTGGATGAGGTCACAAATGGATAGGTGCCGTGATCGATGTCCAGCAGGGTGCCCTGCGCGCCTTCGAACAGCACATTCTCTCCGGCGGCATGATACGACGAGATCATTTCGGTCACATCGGAAACCATTGGAATAATGCGCTCGGCATGCAGCATGGCCTCATCCAGCACTTCCTGAAAGTCCATCGTACTGGTTTTGTAATAATGCTTGAGCATGAAGTTATGGTAATCCATCACTTCGCCTAACTTTGCCGCAAAGCGTTCACGGTGCAGCAGATCACCGACACGCAGAGCACGTCTGGCGACCTTGTCTTCGTAGGCAGGTCCGATACCGCGCCCGGTGGTTCCGATCTTGGCTTCGCCCTTGGCAAGTTCACGTGCCTGATCGAGTTTCACATGGTAGGGAAGGATCAGGGTACAGGCCTCGGAGATGTGCATCCGTTCCTGATAGGAGACACCCTTTTCGTCCAGCATATCCAGTTCTTCCAGCATCGCCTGCGGTGACAGCACCACACCATTGCCGATCAGACAGTGCACACTTTCACGCAGAATGCCGGAAGGGATGAGGTGCAGAACGGTTTTTTCACCGTTGATGACGACGGTATGACCGGCGTTATGTCCACCCTGGAAACGCACCACTGCGCGCACTTTATCGGTCAGCATGTCGACAACTTTGCCCTTGCCTTCATCGCCCCATTGGGTGCCGATAACTACTATGTTTTTGCCCATGATTGATATCTTGAATTGATGTGAGAAAGAAAGTGGTGTCAGGCGGCTGGTGAAATAGTCCAGTTACCATCGACACAGGTTAATTCACGATCACAGCCAAGTTGCTGTGCCGAACATTCTTCACCGGGTAAGGCACACACAACCCTCTCGCCCTGCTGGCGAACGGTATTGATCACAATACGCAGTGCGGGGTCATCAACTGCCGGTGCCATTATCCCATTGAGACCCGCTGTCGGTAGCGGTTTGAGTGAAATCAGTGATTTGATATCAAGACTGAAACCCGTCGCGGGTCTGGCTTCACCAAACACCTTGCCGATATCGTTGTAGCGCCCACCCTGTGCCAGAGCCGCACCATGTCCATCCGCATAGGCCGCGAACATGAGACCGGTATGGTAGTGATAGCCACGCAACTCGGCCAGGTCGAAATGTAGAGAAATGCTGTCGTCGTGTTGCTGCACCAGTCGCGCCAGTTGCTGCAGTTCGTCAATCGCTGTGTGTACTTCTGCCGGTGCAGCCGCAAGCGCCTTTCTGGCGCGAGCCAGCACCTCGATGTCGCCATTCAGTTCGACCAGTGCCAGAAGCATTTCAGAGATCGCTGATTCCAGTTGCCAGTCATTCAGGCAGATGCGCAGCTCTGGCATGGCCTTACGCTGGATGATTTCAAACAGGGTCTGATTCTGTTCCTTACTCAAGCCTGCCTGCCGGGTCAGTCCTCGATAAATACCGACGTGGCCCAGATCTATAAATTCAGCCGGTAATTGTGCCACCTTCAGGGTTTCAATCAGCAGGCACAGGACTTCTGCATCGCTCTCCACGCCAGCGTGTCCATACAGTTCGGCACCGATCTGCATGGGATTGCGTGAACCGCCAAAATCATCGGGACGGGTATGTAATACCGGACCCAGATAGCACAGGCGGGTAGGTACATTGCGGCGCAGATGATGCGCATCGATACGCG
>JBFIID010000216.1:0-4964 GCA_041601415.1 Gammaproteobacteria bacterium | reverse complement strand
CATGTCGAGTGTAGAACAACTGGTAGAAGGAGTAGAAGACCTTGTCTCTCTGCCAGAGGTCTATCTTAAAATACGAGAACTGATCGATCAGCCACGCTCATCCATTGATGACTTTGCCAATGTGGTGATGCTTGATGCGGGCATTTCAACGCGTGTACTCCGGATCGCCAACAGTGCATTTTTTGGCTTTGCCGCACAGATTGAAACCGTCTCCCGTGCCATTAACCTGATGGGTATCTCACAACTTCACGATCTGGTGCTCGCAACCTCTGCTATAGACGCCTTTAACAAACTTCCCCCCGATCAGGTCAATATGGAAGATTTCTGGCGTGAGAGTGTTCATTGTGGCGTGGTCTCGCGATTACTGGCGACACGCTGCAATGTACTCGACAGCGAGAGACTGTTTGTCGCCGGTTTATTGCATCAGGTGGGGCATCTGATTATTTACCTGAAATTACCGAAAGAATCCCGGCAATTGCTCAGCAGCGAAGAGACCGATACAACACCATTGTTTAGACTGGAGCGAAATCTGCTTGGGTTTGATTATGCCCAGGTGGGTGCAGAATTAATGCGTACATGGGGCCTGCCAGAGGGTTTTCGTACCACTGTGGGTCTGCATACGGAACCGGGCAGGGCCGAGAGTTTCCAGCTCGAAACATCTATTACCCATATGGCCAGGGAAATTGTGCATCAGCATGAACTGGGCAGTCGCGGTATAGTCAGGGAGTTACAGATTGATCCGGTGGCATGGCGTACAACCGGTCTGGCTGAAGATATGATTGAACCTGTGAGGCGCGAGTCTATGCGTTACCTGCTAGAAACCATGCAACTGCTATTTCCCATCAAGGCACGTAAACATTCCTAAACGATTATTTCTGTTGTTCTCCGTCTGAATTAAAAAATCCAAACAGGCGCGATGCCTCGGGTAGATTGTTCTTCAATGGTTGGCAGTTGCCTGCTGGAATAAACGCAGGACCACGCTGTTCACAGGCACTTTCACCATTATCACTCTGAGGATTCTCCGCCGGGGTGTCCTGGGTCTTACGCGGTTCAAACTTCTGATCAATATCCAGCGCGGTTTTATCCAGCGTGGCATCGATTCGATCGACTTTTGGTTTGTTACTAATGCTATACATATCCATCGCATTGCGGATAATTCGTGGCGTGATCAGGACGATGGTTTCGGTATCGATCGTCACATCATTTGTGTTGGAAAATAACCTGCCGATCACCGGTATATCACCCAGTACCGGTACACCATTGCGGGATTCGCTGAGTGAATTTTTAATCAGGCCGCCTATCAATACGGTCTGCCCATCTTCTGCGAGTAACTGGGTACTGACTTCGGTGGTTGATATAGACGGAATGCCGTCTGTGACCGTTCCGGTGCTGACCTCAGGGTGAATGTCCATCATGATATGCCCGGCCTGATCGACGAAAGTCGTCACCTTCAGGATGACACCCGATTCGATGAATTCAATACTCTCCGAGGTGACCTGGTTAATCGTCGTCGTGACCTTATAACCAAGGCGATCACCGATGATGACCTCGGCCTCCTGATGCTCCAGTGTCAGGAGTCTGGGGGTGGAAAGCGTTCGTACTCGTCCCTTGCTGCTGAGTGCATCCAGACTGACGCTGAGGTTGTCATTGATGAACGAGAAGAACAGGCCGGGCGCGCCGGGCGCAGACAGTCCCTGAATGCCAAATGATCCGGTACCCCCGTCACTGAGGAAGAATTTTGACCAGTCGATGCCATAGGCCTCTGTATCGGTCAGAGAAATTTCCAGGATCTTCGCTTCAATCAGGATCTGCACCGGTTGACGATCCAGTTGCTGAATCAACTTTTCCAGTTGGTCAACGAAATCGGGCAGGTCTTCCACCACCAGCATTTTTTGCTCTTTCAGGGTGGTTACCTTGCCGTAACGAGACAGGTGTTTCTTGATGATTTCTTCAATGTCCTTGGCCGGTGTGTACTGAACCTTGAAGGCACGTACAACGGTAAGACCGCCGGCTATATCCTTACCGGCATCCTCATGTTTGGAGATGATATAGCTGCCATTACTGCGTTGTACGGCAAAGCCGCCAGCGGCCGCGACAGACATGATGGCCTGCTCAAGGCTAACATCATATAAATTAACCGAGACATCACCATTCACACCGCTGGACAATAGAATGTTGGCCTTGGCATGGCGTGACAACATTTCAAAAATTTCAGCGACATCCGTATGTTGTACGGAGACCGACAGTTTATTTTCATCGGCTTTGGATACCTCAGCCGGGACCATCGGTGACAACAGAACGCCTGAGCAGAGTAGCAACAGGCCTGCGATAGCCGCTTTATTTATTTGCTGAGAGATTACGTTCATCATTTTCCTTATTCGTACCGTCAAGGTCGAGCTCATAGCGTTTACCATCATTCATGAACACGGCAATGCGTTCATGGACTTCAATCAGGCGATACCCGTCAATTGACTCACCAATGGCAATAATATTGCCGTTAACATTGGCCAGCGAATGCTGGCCGGATCGCATGGTTGCAAACAGGCGTGCATCCCATACCTCTGGCTGTTTGGGCTTTTCGATTTTCGCCTCAATCGGTTTCGGTAAGGTTTCAAAGTCTGGCCGATTGAAAGGGTCATACTGCAGGCGAGAATATTGTTCTGCTGCCAGGGGTTCGATCATGGTCAGACAGAACATACTCACTGTTGCTAGCTGGTGGAGGTGTTTCATTCGTCTTCTCCTGCCCGGTATGAGACGACGACCAGTTTCATACGCCGCACGCCTTCCTGCTGCATGGCTTCAATATCAAATTGTTTGACGATCATCGGGCCCAGCTCATTTTCTACCTCATGTAACCAGTCGAACAGGCTGAAATAACTGCCCGTGATCTCGATGTGGAAGGGGATTTCTTCAAACATAAACACCCGTGTGCTTTTGTCGGGTTTGACACTCACCAGCTGTACCGCGTGCCGACCGGCGATCAGATCCAGTTTTCCAATGACATAGGCAATCATCTGGTTTACAGGCAGCTTGGGTCCGGAACCATGTAACTCCCGGTTAAGTGAGGCAATTTCCTGACCTACCTTGGCGATCTCTACATCAATGGGCACGCCACGTGTGACCTCGTCCTGCAGGAGTTCCAGCATACGGTGATTTTGTTGATAACTTTTCAGCGGTTTCTTGAACACATACATGAAACTGCCGGTCAGGGTCAGCAATACGATGGAGACCATCAGGAAGATAATCATCCTGGGCTCTACATTATTGTGGATGTAATTAAGCATCATTAACCTGCGTAGTAATTATTCACCACCACGGCCAGGTCGAAATCGATGACCTGTGCGGTGGTGTAGGTACGCAAACTGGTATTGAGGACTTTTACGTCCTCAATTTCAGGCCGTTTTATCAAACGACCAATAAACTCGGCCAACATGGAGTGATTGCGTGCCTGTCCCTTGATTTCCATATGTGTGCTGAGGCGCCATGCCTGTTCACGTTCTTTGCTATTAGCGTCTGTGTTGATGATGAGATAACCCGGGCGCGCGACATCCGGGTCAACATCTGTCCACTCACCGGCACGGCGGAAGGTCCATTTGCTAAACCAGATGTCTCCATTCATCACCTCATCGAAAGTGATAAAAATTCGTTCGGCCGGCGGGCCACCACGTAGACCAGAAAGGATGTTCAGACGTTTTTTGAGTTCCGCCTGGCTTTTTAACTGGCTGTCGTAGGCCTGTTGCTGTTGCAGGGTCAACTGTTTGCCCGTTTGCAGCTGTGCAATAGTAGATTCGATTGTCGTGTTGCGTTCGTCGAGCTGGTATTTGCCGAACACAATCAACAGTACGAGGACGATATAAATGACAGAGAAGTTTCGTAGCCAGCGCCCCAGCTTGAGTTGCTGATTAAATTCTTCGGGGATCAGGTTCAGATCATGCATCGTCGCTTAAGCCCCGTAGCGCCATGCCGGTGGCAACCGCAATACCTGCCAGTGGCTCCAGTTCATCGAGTTTGACTGTACGATCAGAGGCCTCAAAACCAAAGAAGGGGTTTATCGTCCTGACCGGGATGGATAGTAATTTGTCCATCAGGCCATCGGTGCCGGAGATCCTGGCCATACTGCCGAATAAATAAATCTGTTCAATCGCGCCACCGCGAGTTTCGGATGCGGTGTAGACCAGCAGGTCACGTATCTCTGCAGCCAGCTTACTGAAGATCGGGTTAACGATGTCACTGATAGACTGGGTGATGTCATCGTGTTGAGGAACGCTGATATCGGCATCATTCTCCGCACAGGGCTGTCCGAATACGCCATACTTAACCAGCAATTCTTTGGCCTTCTCCGGGCTTGTTTCCAGTGCGGCTGCAAGCGCATCACTGACCTGACTCAGACCAAACTCAACTTCTCGGTCCATCAGGATACGGCGACCCCATAAGACGGTCATATATGAACGGTCGTTACCGAAATTAATCACCAGCAATTTGTCATTATTCGATTCTGGATTCAGTGAACAAACGAGACGTCGTACCGCGACCGGACCTATTTCCAGTGCACTGGGTTTGAGGCCGCAGTGCTGTAGCATATTGAGGAACGCCATGACATGACTACGGTCGGCAACCGCGACCAGTGCTGAGCGGCTGGTCTGGTTCTTATGTTCCGGGCGAATCGGCACATAATCGATCACCGAACGGGCTAATTCGTCGCCCAGGCGATCTTTCAATGCCTCCGTGAGGGCCTCTTCGTCTGACTGGTTGCTGGACTGGTTATAGGTAATGAATTTTAACTTGAGATAATCGGACGGGATGGTCGCAACGCAGTCCCTGCCCTTAAATGCGTGAGTTGCCAGGACTTTACCAATCAGAGCTTTCATCTGCACAGGGTCTTTGAGTACTGCCAGACGATCACCCGTAAATTCAATGGTTGCCGCCGCATGTATATGCGGGCGTCCATTCTTCATGCAAAGCTG
>JBFIID010000215.1:0-4995 GCA_041601415.1 Gammaproteobacteria bacterium | reverse complement strand
TCTGCAGCTAGCCCCGTTGGTTGGTGATGTGACGCCCAAAGGTGGTCCTCTTGAGGCCTTCATGTACCTGCCGGATGTTAAATGGCACATGGATGCGGCAATTCTGGGCGTGCTAACGCTAGCCATTGTCTACACATGGCCAACTGCCTTTAATAAATACATCCCTTCACCGCTTCTCGCATTGATCGTCGGCACCGTGGTTCTGCTGCTGGTCTTCCCGGACGGCACAGCCACGCGTCTTGGCGAGATCCCGACCGGGTTTCCAACGCCACAAATGCCGGTGCTGGAGTTAGGGCTAATGGTGGATATGCTGAAGTCGGCAATTGTGCTGGCCGCGCTTGGCGCAATTGATTCGCTGCTGACATCCCTGGTAGCCGATAACAAGACCCGTAATCGTCATGATCCTGATCGGGAACTGATTGGGCAGGGCATTGGTAATACCGTAGCGGGAATGTTTGGTGGGCTGCCGGGTGCCGGTGCCACCATGCGTACTATGGTGAATATCCGAGCCGGTGGTCAGACGCCCATCTCTGGTGCCCTGCATGCCGTGATCCTGCTGGCTATTGTGCTGGGCGCGGGTTTCATGGCCGAGAACATCCCCCATGCAGTACTCGCCGGGATCCTGATCAAGGTGGGTGTCGACATCATTGACTGGGAGTTCATGAAACGCCTGCATAACGCCCCCAGGGCATCGGTGGTGATTATGTTCATGGTATTGCTGATAACGGTGTTTATAGATTTGATCACGGCCGTTGGGGTAGGTGTCGTCGCCGCGAGCATGTTGATGGTCAAACGCATGACGGATCTGCAACTGGAGAGCATGCAATTGATTACGGGGAAGGAGCCGGAACTGCGGCTTGGTGTTGAAGAATCAAAACTAATGCAGCAGGCAGAGGGTGAAATTCTCATCTACCAGATTACAGGACCAGTTAGCTTTGGCGCCGCCAGGGGTATGACCCAGGCACTGGCAATGGCGGATAACTATCGGGTGTTGGTGCTGGATCTTACTGCAGTGCCAATGATTGATACCACCAGTGCCAAGGCGGTGGAGGATATTATCTTCGATACGCAGGCCGTGGGGCGGGAAATTTACCTTGCGGGCACCAATACGAAGATCCGGGATATTCTGGATCGCATGGGAATCAGCGCGCGTTTACCACCTTCGCATATTGTCTCGACACGTCTGGAAGCACTTCGTATGGCCAACCTGACCAGGCAGGCAGAGCCGGCTTAATAGGAATAAGCCAGACTGATAGAGCCAAAATTTGAGCTGTCGCGTTGCTGGTCAAATTCCTTGCTGCGGTAGACCTGGGCATAGGACAACTTGAATCGGCCAGACAGGAGGCTCACACCGATCAGGGCATCTCCGACAAGGTGCTTTTTATCGACACTGTGACTGTCGCTGAAGGTGTTTCCGTCCAGGAAAATATCTCTACCCACTATACGACCTGAAACAGCCGCAAACAGATAGGCACTGAAACTACTTCTGTCTGTCTGGTAACGGGGGTCACTGCTGTCCGAAGGGGCATGGGTATCACCACCCGGACGGATCAGGGATGTACCAAAGTCTGTCGGTATATTCCAGCCATAACGTATTTCAGCGCCTGCATTCCCATACACATACACATTTCCCACTGCGGCACCGGCATGGGTGATCAGATCCGACCCCCTGTGACGAAGTTGCGGAGTTAGGCGGCGTCGCCATTTTCGTTCATAGATGAAAGCCAGCCCCGGTTCATTGTTGAGCTGGTTCTCCCAGCCCTCGGCTTCGTCGATGTCCCGTGTCTTATGCACGAAGTTCTGTGCGTGTTCGGCCAGAGAGGATGGGCCAATCAGGCCGGCCTGAATTTCCATGCTGTCCAGCTGACGAGAAGTCTTGTTATGCAGGGCCATAGCCCCGTATAACCAGCCGGCATAGGGTCTGTCTTCATTGATCAGATCGCGTCGGGCGATATCGGTTGGGGTAAAAATTTTCTGACCGATGGAGAATGCCACATTGCGTTGTATGCCCTGTTCATGAATGAACGGCAGTCGATTCACCAATGGCTGCCCCCAGACTGGTACCTGTTCCCTGTAGCGTGTCAGATCCGGTGAGATCCAGGTCAGTTTAATGCCGTTGGTGTACTGTCTGTCTGTATCCGCAAACAGATCGTTCTCAAACAGTATGCTAAAGGTCCATGAGCGGTCTTTCCGTTCCAGTTCCGAGGCCTGAGTCTGGGGCGTAGTTATACACAGCAGGCTCAGGGCCAGGGGGTAAAAAAATCCAGCTTTCATCCAGGTCTTCCATCGATTCGTGGTTGCCACAATACAGGGGTATAGCCCCGTAAAAATAAAGTGAAGGCTATTATCCACAAACTGCCCGATGTATACAGTGCCATAACGTAACTGTCTGGCCAGATCATGGGCAGTACGGCGCGAATCAGGGCGGCAAGTGACACCAGCCCGTACGCGAGGGCTATTCCACCCGGCAACTGGAAGGTACGGCCCGTATGCCCCAGGGCAACCCGGGAGATCATGCCAATGATCAGGGTGCCCATTGCACCGACCGTGAGCATATGCACGTAACTACTCCGCAGGGATGTTTCGGTGAAGCCATCTATTCCCATGGTGAGGAGGCCCAGACAGATCCAGAGGTAACCCAGATGAAGCACCCACACAATGGGCGTATCAGTACTCTTCAGACCATTCCATCCGTAAAGGCGGTAAAGATTAATGGCTCCGGCCAGCAATGCAATGATGGCCGATACCGGGTGGCCGCTGGCGAAAGTCTGACTGATAGCCGTCAGTAGCACGCTTAGAATGGCCGCTCGATCGAGCCCTTCGTTGATAGTGACCTGAACATTGTGTAGCCCATTACGCGTGAACATCGGGATTACTCGCCCACCAATGATGATCATGATCAGTACTACCAGAAACACCGAACTCATCAGCGCCTGCTGTTTAATAACCAGATTCCCTGCGAGATGGAAAAACGCATTGGCCAGGGTAAAGGCCGCGAGGATTACCAGCATGATCAGATTGCGGTAGTTCTTGCTTTTTATCAGTGGGCGACCGATGAAAAACATTAATAGTGGCAGGTAGGCAAGGTCGATAACGGGCCAGACCAGTGCCGGCAACTGTTCATAAAATAGCGCCCCCAATCGGCCACCAAACCAGACCAGTACCAGTAGCAGAAGGGCGTTTCCCCTGGCGGTGACCAGCCCTGTCCAGTTTTGTACTGCGGTCAGTAGAAAACCGGAAATGATCGCAACCACAAAACCGAATAGCATTTCATGTGCATGCCAGTAGCTTCCGGGCAAGAGCAGCGAGACCTGCGCATAGCCGCCAAGATGTAATAGCCAAAAGGCCATAAACAGTACGCCTATAAGACTCCCAAACCAGAAAAAGGGTCTGAAACCGGTGGCCATTATTGTCATCGTCGTTTGCTCTTTCATGATCAGGTTGTCTGGGTTTGTCTGTATGAAGGCTTCCTGCCTAATTTCATCCACCGGTCTTTAAGCCAGATCAGGCTCCCGCTGGAAGAGGCTGTATCAGTTGAATGAATTCACTGGAGGGCAATCCCGGTGAGAAAACACGGGGTATTTAATCATGTGGCGGGAATTCAGGTACCTGATCTGAATCAAGTGGCTCCTGGCAGCCAGATCCCCCGGAAATCGCCCTGTCCATTGTTCACTTCACATGCAGCCACGTGGCTGCATGTGAAGCGGGCGTCTAATCGGAGTCGATGTCGTAACCCAGGTTCGGTGACAGCCAGCGCTCGGTTGTCCTGATATCCATGCCCTTGCGTCGTGCATAGTCATGTACCTGATCGGCATTGACCTTGCCCAGTCCGAAGTAGCGTGAATCAGGGTGCGAGAAATACCAGCCACTAACCGCCGCCGTGGGTGTCATGGCGTAGTGCTCGGTGAGCTCAATGCCGGTATTCTCTTCCACCTTTAACAGATCCCAAAGCAGCGTTTTCTCGGTGTGATCCGGGCAGGCAGGGTAGCCGGGCGCAGGGCGTATGCCCTGATATTTTTCATCAATGAGGGCGTCATTATCCAGTCCCTCATCACTGGCATAGCCCCAGAACTCCTTGCGCACACGTTGATGCATACGCTCGGCGAGGGCCTCGGCCAGCCGATCGGCCAGTGCCTTTAACATAATGGCGTTGTAATCATCATGGTCGGCCTCGTAGGCCTTAACCCGTTCTTCCATACCAAAGCCGACTGCTACAGCAAAGGCTCCAATGTAATCGGCCACACCTGATTCCTTTGGCGCAATGTAATCAGCCAGCGCAATATTGGGTCTGCCCGGTGGTTTCTCGGTCTGCTGGCGCAGGCTGTGGATCACACTGAGTTCACCGTGACGCGTATCATCAATGTAGAGTTCGATGTCATCCTCGCCCACGGTGTTGGCTGGGAACAGGCCTATGACGCCGTTGGCAGTAAACCATTTTTCCTCGATGATCTGTTTCAGCATCGCCTTTGCATCGTTGTACAGACGCGTCGCTTCCTGACCGACCACCTTGTCTTCAAGAATGCGGGGGAAACGACCGGCCAGTTCCCATGCAATGAAGAAAGGAGTCCAGTCGATGCAATCGGCCAGTTCATGCAAGGGGTAATCAGTAAACACCTGGATGCCGGTCTTAACCGGTACGGGTGGGGTGTATGTACTCCAGTCGATGACTACCTTGTTGGCACGTGCCTGCTCCAGTGTCAGCCACTGAATCTTGGCCTGTTTACCTTTGTGACGGTCGCGTACCAGGGCATATTCATCGTTTAGTTCCTGCTTTAGTGCATCACGCATATCCACGCTTAACAGGCGGGTAGAGATACCCACGGCACGGGAGGCGTCTTTTACATGCACGACCGGGTGTTCATAGTTCAGGTCGATTTTCACGGCGGTATGGGCGCGTGAGGTTGTGGCGCCGCCGATCATCAAGGGCAGGGTAAAGTCCTGACGTTGCATTTCTTTGGCGACATTGACCATCTCGTCCAGTGAGGGGGTGATCAG
>JBFIID010000214.1:0-5013 GCA_041601415.1 Gammaproteobacteria bacterium | reverse complement strand
TAGATGATTGCGCATCAGTCGAATGGTGCTGGCACGAACCCCCTTAATCTCGGGGTTTTGCTGGATCAGCAGGAAGATTTCCAGCATGGCGAACGGGTAGATCATGAAAATCTGGTCGTTTCGCACCTCGATGAAATTGTTACGGATGTGGAAGCGACGATTCAGCGGCTTTATTTCGTGCAGCTGATTACGGTGCAGAATGGCCTCTTTGAAAAGCTGTAACAGCATTTCATTCAGACGCGATAGCTCTGTCACCGTCTGGTAATACATCTTCATGAATTTTTCGACACCAAGCTGGCGTTCGTCAGTGTCGGTGTAGCCAAACTCATCAGCAACGCGGCGTTGATGTTCAAATAGCAGGCGATCTTCGCGTCGCCCACTGATCATGTGCAGGGCGTATCGAATGTGCCAGAGAAAAGACTGACCGGCATCCAGGGTGTTGTATTCCTCTTCAGTGAGGAACTTGTGATCCACCAGTTCACTCAGGTGATTGGCACCAAAGTAGCGTTTTGCCACCCAGCCGACCATCTGGATGTCGCGCAGCCCGCCAGGGCCTTCCTTGATATTCGGCTCCAGTTTATGTGCGGTGTCGTCAAACTTGCCATGCCGAATGCGTTGTTCTTCCAGCTTGGCGGAAAAATAGTCTTCGTTTGACCAGGTGTGCTCCGGGCTGGTGGCCTCCAGCATGCGCTCAAAAAGGTCTTCGCGTCCGATCAGATAGCGGGCCTCGGTGATATTCGTGATCACGGTTATGTCGGCTGTGGCTTCATCGATGCATTGCTGGATGTTACGTACGCTGTGTCCGATTTCCAGACCGATGTCCCATAGAAAGGTGAGAAAGTCCTCCACACAGTTTTTCTGGGTGTCACTCAGTTCATCATCGCAGATGATGGTGATATCGATGTCAGAACCGGGATGTAATTCACCTCGTCCATAACCACCAACTGCTGCGAGCATCAACTCATCTGCGCATTTGACCTGAAATCGCCAGGCATGACACAACATCTCATCGACAAACTCGGCGCGTAACACCACCAGGTCACAGACATTCATCCCGGTTTCATAGAGTTCTTTCTGTTTCGCGTTGGACGCTTTGATGGTGCTCTTGAATAGTTTGAGTGGGTTTTCGCCGGACTGCAGCGCCAGAGAGAACTGTGTTGTGTCATACAGTTCGATTTTCTGAGTGAGTACAGTATTCATTAATGGTTGGATCTGGTGCTGATGCGTGGCTGTTTCATTATGGTTTATATAACCTCATCACTGCGCAGGGTAAGAACCTCAAAGCCATCGGAGGTAACCAGAATGGTGTGTTCCCACTGGGCCGAAAGAGAGCGGTCTTTGGTAACCACTGTCCAGTCATCGGGTAGTACCTTAACGTGGCGTTTACCGGCATTTAGCATCGGCTCGATGGTGAAGGTCATGCCTTCTTTCAGCACCATTCCGGTGCCGGGGCTGCCATAATGCAGCACCTGGGGTTGTTCGTGGAACTCGCGTCCAATGCCGTGTCCGCAGTATTCGCGTACCACGGAAAAACTGTTGGATTCGGCCTGGGTCTGGATTGCGTGGCCAATATCCCCGAGCGTGGTGCCGGGTTTAACCATACGGATGCCGGTGATCATGCATTCGCGGGTGACCTCGGCCAGTCGTCTGGCCCGAATCGACGGTTCGCCGACGTAGAACATGGCACTGGTGTCACCGTGGAATTCATCCTTAATGACGGTAATGTCGATATTCACAATATCGCCGCTTTTAAGCTTCTTATCGGCGGGGATACCGTGACATACCACATGATTGATCGATGTGCAGATGGACTTGGGGAAGCCGTGATAATTGAGCGGAGCGGGTATCGCCTGCTGCTCATTTACGATGTACTCATGGCAAATCCGATCCAGTTCGTTGGTGGTGATGCCCGCTTCCACATAGGGTGCGATCATCTCCAGCACCTCGGCGGCCAGGCGTCCGGACACGCGCATTTTCTCGATTTCTTCTGGGGTCTTGATAGTTGCAGTCATTGGTTGGATGTGCCTTTCCGAACACGCGGATTGTTGTAGCAAGCCTGATATGGTATAAAGCGCCCGCCTGTTTCGCAAACGACTTTTGCCAGACAGGCTAACAAGGTCGTCTCGGCAAAACAATCCGCCAGAGCGGCACTAAACCGGGGCGATAGCCGCACAGAAGTGGTGCTGGAACCCTATTTTAAATACACACACGTATCGACACATGTATTAGGGTGTCCCGTCTCTTGAAGACAGGATTAATGCATGGGATGCGTGGAGGTCAAACCCTATCAGGAGTATAGAAATGACTGACGTAACAATGCGCCAGATGCTTGAGGCTGGCGTGCATTTCGGACACCAGACCCGCTACTGGCATCCAAAAATGGGCCCCTATATCTTTGGGGAACGTAACAAAATCCATATTATTAACCTGGAAACCACTCTTCCGCTGTTTAACGACGCGATGAATTTTCTGGGCAAGATAGCCGCCAAAAAGGGCAAGATCCTGTTTGTCGGTACCAAGCGTTCCGCACAGGAAGCCATCAAACGCGAAGCCGATCGCTGTGGTATGCCTTACGTCAACCGTCGCTGGTTGGGTGGCATGCTGACTAACTACAAGACCGTTAGACAGTCAATCAAGCGTCTCAAGGACCTTGAGCAGATGATCGAAGACGGAAGCATCAATCGCCTGACCAAGAAAGAAGGTCTGATGCTGCGCCGTGAGCAGGAAAAACTGGAACGTAGTCTGGGTGGAATTAAAGACATGGGCGGTCTGCCGGATGCAATGTTCGTGATCGACGTAGGTCATGAAGATATCGCCATCGCAGAAGCCCGTAAGCTGCACATCCCTGTGATTGGGGTGGTTGATTCCAACTGCAGTCCTGAAGGTGTTGACTATATTATCCCTGGTAATGACGACGCGATTCGCTCAGTCAGCCTGTATGTCGCCGCCGCCGCTGATGCGGTGCTGGATGCACGTCAGGCAATCACTGTTGATATGTCCAACGAAGGCGATGACTTTGTTGAAATGACAAACAATGCTGATGCAGATGAAGCCGCTACAGAAGCACCTAAAGAGGCGCCTAAAGAGGCTGCTGATAAGCCTGCAGTGAAGAAGAAAGTCGCGAAGAAAAAAGTAGCCAAGAAAAAAGTAGCCAAGAAAAAGGTTGCCGCCGCTCCTGCTGAAGCCAAGGCCGAAGAAGCCAAGGCCGAAGAAGCGCCTGCTGCTAAAGAGTCTGCCGACGCTGCTGAAGACTAAATTCATCATTTGAGAGGATAACGATATGCAAATTACCGCCGCAATGGTGAAAGAACTGCGCGAACGTACCGGTGCAGGCATGATGGAATGCAAGAAAAGCCTGACCGAAAACGGTGGCGACATTGAGGCATGCATCGAAGCTATGCGTAAGTCCGGTCTGGCCAAGGCTGAGAAGAAGGCCGGTCGTATCGCTGCTGAAGGTGTCATCTGTCACAAGAGTGCCGACGATAATAGCGTTGCTGTGATTGTCGAAATCAACTGCGAAACCGACTTCGTTACCAAGGCCGATGATTTTCTGGCGTTTTCCAGTCAGGTCGCTGATTGTCTGCTGGCTAACAAGCCGGCTGATGTTGCTGCCCTGAGTGCTCTGCCGCTGGCTGCCGGTAGTGATGAAACAGTGGAAGAGAAACGTCAGAGTCTGGTCGCCAAGATTGGTGAGAATATCTCTATTCGTCGTTTTGAAGTGCTCGAAAGTGCCTCTGGTATCAATGCTGCGTACCTGCATGGTAGTCGTATCGGTGTGCTGGTTGATTTGACCGGTGGTGACAGCGATCTGGCCAGAGACATTGCCATGCATGTGGCTGCTAGTCGTCCGGTTTGTATTGGTGAACAGGACGTGCCACAGGAATTGCTGGATAAGGAAAAGGAAATCTTTTCTGCTCAGGCAGCCGAAAGTGGCAAGCCCGCTGAAATCATCGAGAAGATGGTCGCCGGTCGGATCAAGAAATACCTGAAGGAAGTAACCCTGTTGGGACAGCCTTTCGTCAAGGATCCAGATGTGATGGTTGAAGCCCTGCTCAAGAAGGCCGGTGCAGAGGTGAATACCTTTGTCCGTCTGGAAGTGGGCGAGGGTATTGAGAAAAAGCAGGAGAACTTCGCCGAAGAAGTAATGGCTCAGGCACGGGGTTGAGCAACTTGACCTCAAGCTCTGAAGCGACTGTAAAAAAACCACGGGTATTAATTAAGCTCAGTGGTGAAGCACTGATGGGGGATGCCGATTACGGCATCCAGCCTTCAGTGATTAAACGAGTGGCCCTTGAAATCAAGGACCTGAGTGATTCGGGTATAGAAGTTGCCGTCGTCATTGGCGGCGGCAACATCTTCCGGGGTGCCGGCCTCGCCGCTGCGGGTATGGAGCGCACGTCGGCCGATCATATGGGTATGCTTGCCACTGTGATTAATTCACTTGCCATGCAGGATGCGATTGAACGTACCGGACAGTATGTGCGCGTCATGTCGGCAATCAAGATTCATCAAATCTGTGAAGACTATATTCGTCGCCGTGCCGTGCGTCATATGGAGAAGGACCGAGTGGTGATTTTTGCCGCTGGTACCGGTAACCCTTTCTTCACGACAGATTCTGCTGCCAGTCTGCGAGCGATCGAAATTAATGCCGATCTGATGATTAAGGCGACCAAGGTCAACGGTGTCTATGACTCCGACCCTGCCATCAACCCGGATGCAAAACGTTTCAAGAGCCTCAGCTATGATGATGTGCTAGACCGGAAACTGGGTGTCATGGATGCCACCGCCGTCGTTCTGTGTCGAGACAATAATATGCCTTTGCGTGTGGTCGATATGACCAGTGCCGGCTCGATGAAACGAGCCGTTCTCGGTGACGATGAAGGCACCCTGGTGTGTAGAAAACCGATTTAAGCCTGTACAGAACTAGGAGACTAACAGCATGATTAATGATGTGATTAACGACGCTGAGCAGCGCATGAGCAAAAGCATTGATTCCCTGCGTGGGGAGCTTGC
>JBFIID010000213.1:0-5028 GCA_041601415.1 Gammaproteobacteria bacterium | reverse complement strand
CAGCTCACCAAGGAAACCGGCCAGGTCGAGACACCGATCCGCAAGGAGTTGAAGCATTTCATCAAGATCATCAGCAGTATCGCCATTTTTCTGGGTGTGTTGTTCTTCCTGATCAGCGTGGTCATGGGCAAGAGCCAGATCAGCAGCCTGATCTTCGCCATCGGTATCATCGTCGCCAACGTACCGGAAGGCCTGCTACCCACAGTAACCCTGGCACTAACCATGGCCAGTAAACGCATGGCGAAGAAGAATGCCCTGATCAAAAACCTGGAGAGTGTGGAGACACTCGGCAGCACCACCGTGATCTGTACCGACAAGACCGGCACCCTGACGCAAAATCGCATGAGTGTGAATACGGTGATCCTGAACCTGAAGGAGTTTTCGGTCTGGGATCAACGCTTCAAACAGCAGGCAGGTCTGGATCGAGCCTGGGAAATAATGACCCTGTGTAATAACGCGAGTCTTACCGACACGGGTTTTAACGGCGATCCTACCGAAGGCTCCCTGCTGGTTTTTTCCAATCAGATTCGCCCCATACACGCACTGGATACCGCGACTCGAGTGCATGAATCGCCGTTCGATTCGAACACCAAACACATGAGCGCAACCTGTAGCCTGCCCCAGCATAAAGGCTACCGTGCGTATCTGAAGGGTGCTCCCGAGGTGGTCCTGTCCATGTGTAAGGAGATCCATCTGGGGGGTGAGATCCTGCCAATGCAGGAGTCACATCGCGAAGATATTCTGGAAGCCTATCAACGCCTCGCCTCGCGCGGTGAGCGGGTCCTTGGCCTGGCCTGGCGCGATACCGATGCGCCCGAATCTAATACAGATGAGTATGTTTTCACCGGCCTGGTCGGGATGCTCGATCCGCCCCGTCCTGAAGTCCACGAGGCTCTGCAGAAATGCCACACTGCCGGGATCCGCGTGATCATGATCACTGGCGACTATGGCCTCACTGCCGAGGCGATTGGACGTCAGATCGGTATGCTGGGAGCCAATGGTCGTGTAATCCGTGGCGATGAATTAATCGCCATGGATGAGGCCCAGCTGGAACAGGCACTGGCTCATCCCGAGCTGGTTTTTGCCCGCACCTCCCCCAGTCAGAAACTCCGTATCGTGCAGGCCCTGCAACGACGTGGCGAGGTCGTTACGGTGACGGGTGACGGGGTTAATGATGCCCCCGCCCTGAAGAATGCCGACATGGGTGTAGCGATGGGTGTGATGGGAACAGAGGTCGCCAAAGAGGCCAGTAATATGGTTCTGATGGATGACAATTTCGCCACTATCGTCGCCGCAGTGGAGGAAGGCCGCACCATCTTTGAGAACATCAAGAAATTCATCGCCTATATCCTCACCAGTAATGTGCCACAGATCCTGCCATTCATTGCCTTTGTACTACTTGATGTACCACTGCCACTGACCGTGGTTCTGATCCTCGCTATCGATCTGGGTACCGACATCGTACCGGCGCTGGGTCTGGGGGTAGAGGCACCGGAAACGGATGTGATGAAAAAACCACCCCGTTCACGTAATGAGAGGCTGTTGACCCCGACATTGCTGGGCATAAGTTATGGTATTGTCGGCATGATTCAGGCAGCGGCGGGCTTTTTCAGCTATTTCGTTGTGCTCTATCACGGCGGCTGGCAATGGGGTCAGGAACTCGCCGTCACAGATCCACTCTATCGCACCGCAATCACGGCATTTTTCGCCTCCATCATCATATGTCAGGTTGCCGATGTACTGATCTGTCGTACCCGTCGACAGAGTCTGCTAAGCGTGGGACTGTTCAGTAACCGACTCATCCTGCTGGGCATCGCGACGGAGCTCCTGCTGTTAGGGTTGATCAGTTATGTGCCGGCGTTTAACACCTTCTTTGGAACTGCACCACTACAGGGCTGGCATTTAATGCTGAGCGTGCCGTTTGCAATTTTGATTCTGCTGGCCGATGAATTACGCCGTTATCTGGTTCGAAGAGACAATCGCTTCGTGCTTAAATGGCTTACCTGGTAAGGAATAAGAAAGATACATGACTGAAACCACACATAGCTGTTGTTCCAAACAGCAAAAGCCCGCCTCTCACCTGGACCCGGTCTGCGGAATGACCGTGAAGGACAGCTCTGAACACCGACATGAACATCTGGGTGAGAGCTATTATTTCTGCTGCGCGGGCTGCATGAACAAGTTTGCGGCCGCACCCGAACAGTTTCTGCAGGCTAAAGAGAACCCTACAGCCGACACGGACGCCCACATCGATCCCGTCTGCGGGATGACGGTAAAACCCGATTCAACACACCGACACAGCTATCAGGGTAAGGAATTCCTGTTCTGCTGCGCGGGTTGCATGAACAAGTTTGCCGCCGATGCGCAGAAATATCTGAACCCTGTGGCAGCAGATGACCAGGGAGATCCCGATGCCTGGTACATCTGTCCCATGTGCCCGGAGGTGCGTCACCTCGGCCCCTCCAGCTGTCCCTCCTGTGGCATGGCACTGGAGGCCGAAGACCCGGTTCGGGAAGTCACCCGCACCGAATTCATCTGTCCGATGCACCCCGACGTCAGCAGCGAGGAACCCGGTGATTGCCCCATCTGTGGCATGGCACTGGAACCACGTACCGTCGAGATCGAAGAAGATAACCCTGAACTCGATGATATGAATCGTCGTTTCAAATTCAGCCTGATGCTCAGCATCCCACTGTTTGTGCTGGCCATGGGTGCCGATATGTTACCGGATCTGGTGCATGGGCTGATTCCGGCAAAACCCCTGCAGTACCTCCAGTTTCTGCTCGCTACGCCAGTGGTGTTATGGGCCGGTTGGCCGTTTTTTCTTCGTGGCCGCGACTCACTCATTTCACGCAACTTTAATATGTTTACCCTGATTGCCCTGGGTGTTGGTGTGGCCTGGACCTACAGTACCGTGGCAATGCTTTTGCCCGGTCTGTTCCCGCCTGAAATCCTGATGCAGAGCGGCGTGGTACCGGTGTATTTCGAGGCATCGGCGGTGATTATTTCTCTCGTACTACTCGGCCAGGTGATGGAATTACGTGCGCGTAGTCAGACCGGTGCGGCGATTCGTCTGCTGCTGGGGCTAACCCCGGCAACGGCACGACGTGTCGAAAGCGATGGTCAGGAGATCGATGTACTGCTGGCCAAACTACAGGTGGGTGATCGTCTGCGTATCCGTCCCGGCGAAAAGATACCTGTTGATGGAGTGGTAGTGGAAGGCGAAAGCCATATCGACGAGTCAATGATCACAGGCGAACCCGTGGCCATGAAAAAACGGACTGGCGATAAACTCTCCGCCGGCACGGTCAATTCCAACGGTAGTTTGTTGATGCAGGCCGAACGGGTGGGTGGCGATACCCTGCTCGCACATATCGTGCGCATGGTCAGCGAAGCTCAACGCAGTCGCGCACCGATTCAGCGCATGGCCGATCAGGTTGCCGCCTGGTTTGTCCCCACCGTGGTGATCGCCGCGCTGCTGAGTTTCTTCGCCTGGCTGATATTTGGTCCGGAGCCACAGTTGGCCTACGCGCTGCTGAGTGCAGTGGCTGTGTTAATCATCGCCTGCCCCTGTGCACTTGGTCTGGCTACACCGATGTCAATCATGGTCGGCACCGGACGTGGTGCAACCGCCGGCGTCCTGATCCGCGATGCCGAGGCACTGGAGATCATGGACAGCATTGACACCCTGGTGGTGGATAAGACCGGCACCCTGACCGAAGGAAAACCCTCCGTACACAGTGTGCTGCCCGGCGATGGTCAGGATAAAAATCAGCTGCTGGCACTGGCCGCAGGACTGGAACGACACAGTGAACATCCTCTCGGTGCTGCCATCATCGCGGCAGCCGAAAAAGAAAAACTGAGTCCGTCGGTGATGGAAAATTTCAAATCCCACACCGGTAAGGGCATCGAGGGGGAATATCAGGGTCAACACTACTGGCTGGGCAATGAGGCAATGATGCAGCAGG
This sequence comes from Gammaproteobacteria bacterium, assembly GCA_041601415.1. GTDB lineage: Bacteria > Pseudomonadota > Gammaproteobacteria > JBFIID01 > JBFIID01 > JBFIID01. The sequence goes on along the minus strand of JBFIID010000213.1, from coordinate 1,060 downwards.
CGGGCCATGCAACTGGCGCGAATAGCGATGCCGAAGCACTGCGCAAACAGGCCTGCACTGTTATTTACCTGTGCGATGAGAAACAGATCCTCGGCATGATCGGCATCGCCGATCAAATCAAGCCAACCACGGCCGACGTGATCAGGGAATTACAGGAAGACGGCGTCCGCGTCGTCATGCTGACCGGTGATAACCGCGCGACCGGTATGGCGGTGGCTGAACAACTGGGACTGAGCGAGATACACGCCGATGTGTTGCCGGATCAAAAGGCACAGGTGATCAAGGATCTACAGGCCACGGGTCTGCGCGTTGCGATGGCCGGCGACGGCATTAACGACGCGCCTGCTCTGGCCCAGGCACATGTAGGGATCGCGATGGGAACCGGTACCGATATTGCCATGGAGAGTGCCGGCATTACCCTGGTAAAAGGTGATCTGCGCGGCATCCTGCGCGCCCGGCGCCTGAGTCGCGCGACCCTGAAAAACATTCGCCAGAACCTGTTCTTTGCCTTCATTTACAACTCGCTGGGCGTACCGGTGGCGGCGGGGGTGCTGTATCCGGTGTTTGGTATTCTGCTCTCTCCAATGCTGGCCGCCGTGGCAATGAGTTTCAGTTCTGTCTCCGTGATCACCAATGCACTGCGTCTTCGTGGAAGCCGTCTGTAATCTGCGCTCATGAGTTCCAGGGGTATTGAGGCATACGACAACTTCCAGCACCTGGCTCAGAACGAGACAGAAGGCGTTGACTACCGGGTCTCCTACCGGCACGGTAATTCCGGATTCGCCATCGTTGCACCGCATGGTGGTTTTATAGAACGCGGCACCTCACACCTGACCCGCGCCATCGCGGGCGATGATCACAGCTATTATCTGTTTGAAGGGCTCAAGCCACGCCTGCGCGACAACCGCATCCTGCACCTGACGAGCAACCGCTTTGATGACCCGCGTGCGCTAGAGGTAGTCAGTCAGGTAAAACGGGTGGTCACCATTCATGGCGCAAACAGCCTGAAGGTACAGGCCGTTTACGGCGGTGGTCGCGATCTGTCGCTCAAACAGCACAT
>JBFIID010000212.1:0-5052 GCA_041601415.1 Gammaproteobacteria bacterium | reverse complement strand
TTGCCCTGGAGACGGGATCGACCGGCATCAGTGGTGGATGAGGGAAGCGCTCATCCAGATACTCCATGATGATCTGTGGCTCGTAGAGAACCAGATCACGATCGATCAAGGTCAACACATCGTCATAGGGATTAAGATCTAACAGATGTTCCGGACGGGAATCAACGTCGATAAACGTCACTTCGACGTTGATGTCCTTTTCGGCCAGAACTATGCGTACAGCATGACCCAATGGGCCTGTTGCATCTGAATACAAAGTCATGACTGACCTACGATTTGCGAGGATTGCCATTACTTCATATCTCCATTACTGCACTTAAGCATAATATTTTATTATCAATGTACGTCTTTCCAGTATTCTTTCTTCAGCGCGTAGGCAAGCACCAGGAAGAACAGCAGGAAAATAATCACGCCTGTTCCGACCTTCTTACGCAGCAACTGTACGGGCTCTCCCAGATAAACCAGGAAGTTGACCAGATCAGTCACCGTTGTTTTATATTCTTCTGCTGATTGTGAACCTGGCACCGCCAGCTCCAGTTTGTGATCGCCATGCTCGCCTTCAATCACATCCTGCCAACCCTGCAGTTCCCAAAGTACATGAGGCATCGCCACGTCCTTGAAACGCAGGTTGTTCACACCATTCGGTCGTGAGGGATCACGATAGAAGGTCAGAAAATAGGTGTATAGCCAGTCGGCACCACGAGAGCGTGAGATCACTGACAGGTCAGGAATTTCGGTTCCGAACCAGTTAGCCGCATCTTTTTTACTCATCGCGGTATCCATCGTGCTACCAACCTTATCGGTCATGAACATCAGGTTCTTCTGCAGGTCTTCATCTGAAAGACCAAGATCCTTACCGATACGGCTAAAGCGCATAAAGGATGCCGAATGACAGCCCAAGCAGTAGTTAACAAAAATTTTGGCACCACGCTGCAGCGATTCTGTATCACTGACATCGACCGGGGCCGAGTACAGGGGACCGTGCGCAGAGGCGGCGTGTCCCATCATGGGTAACAACCCAAGGATTAAAATGGTTAGCAGCTTTTTCATCACATTGTCACCCTCTCTGGTACTGGCTTCGTCTTATCCATCTTCGTATAGAAAGGCATCAAGATGAAAAACAGAAAATAAAGAATAGAGAACAGTCTGGCCAGGAAGGTCAATACTGGTGACGGTGGCTGTGTACCCAGATAACCCAGGGCCAGGAAGCTAATCACAAAGATGGCCAAAGCTGTCTTATAGATACCACCCCGATAACGAATAGACTTAACCGGACTTCTGTCCAGCCATGGCAGCAGGAACAGCAGGAACTGCGCGCCACCCATAGCGATCACACCACCCAGCTGATCAGGTACTGCACGCAACACCGAATAGAATGGTGTGAAGTACCAGACCGGCGCAATATGTTCAGGTGTCTTCAGCGGGTTCGCCGGTACAAAGTTAGCGTGTTCCAGGAAGTAACCGTTCATCTCCGGCATGAAAAACAGCACGATGGAGAAGAAAATCAGGAACACCACAACACCGACAATATCCTTTACTGAGTAGTAAGGGTGGAAAGGAATACCATCCACTGGATGGCCGTTTGCATCCTTGTTTTTCTTAATCTCAACCCCATCAGGGTTGTTTGAACCCACCTCATGCAGCGCAAGGATATGTGCCGCAACCAGTCCACACAGAACCAGTGGCACAGCAATCACATGGAAGGCAAAGAAGCGGTTCAGGGTTACGTCAGAGACCACGAAATCACCGCGAATCCACAGCGACAGGTCATCACCGATAATCGGTATTGCGCCGAACAGTGAAATAATCACCTGCGCGCCCCAGACCGACATCTGCCCCCATGGCAGCAGGTAACCAAAGAAGGCCTCACCGCTCAATGTCATGTAGATCAACATGCCGGAAATCCAGAGTAATTCACGTGGTTTCTTGTAGGAACCGTACATCAGGCCACGGAACATATGTAGATAAACCACCACGAAAAAGGCCGAGGCACCGGTTGAATGCATGTAGCGAATCAGCCAGCCCCATTCCACATCGCGCATGATGTATTCGACGGATGCAAAGGCCAGGGTACCGTCAGGCTTGTAGTTCATGGTCAGCCAGATACCGGTCACAATCTGAATCACCAGCACTACCAGCGCCAGTGAGCCGAAGAAATACCAGAAGTTAAAATTCTTTGGGGCGTAGTACTCGCCAAGATGTTCATTCCACATTTTGCTCAGTGGAAAGCGATCGTCAACCCAATCTCTACCTGCGCACAGGATTTTTTCTACACTGCTCATTATGCATTACCCCCGTCTGCACCAACCAGAATCTGTGTGTCAGTCAAAAACTGATAAGGCGGTACAACCAGATTTGTAGGTGCTGGCACCCCTTTGAATACACGGCCAGCCAGATCGAACTTTGAGCCGTGACAAGGGCAGAAGAAACCACCCGGCCAGTCATCACCCAGGTCATGCGGCACATCAATAGCGACATGCTTGGGGGAACAACCCAGATGTGTACAGATTCCAACCACCACCAGGAATTCGGCCTTGACTGCACGAGCAGTGTTCTGCGCGTAAGTTGGCTGTTGATCAACCTCAGAGGCTGGATCACGTAACTGGTCAGCGAGGCTCTCCAGAGTTTCCAGAGATTCTTTTGTGCGACGTACAACCCAGACAGGTTTACCTCGCCATTCACCAATCAGCATTTGCCCTACTTCAAGCTTGCTAATATCCAGTTCGATAGGCGCACCAATTGCCTTGGTTCGCTCGCTGGGTTGAAAGGTCAGCACGAACGGTAGTGCCGCCATTGCTCCACCTACACCGCCCACTACCGTGGTTGCTGCAGTCAGAAAACGACGCCTCTTATGATCTACATTGCCGTCAGACATGGAATAGTTACTCCCGAGAAAGACACTCAAATAACCGAATGAGTTTATAATTTTTGACGCGCGATTATAGCACGCAAAAACTGCTTTGAGTGGCCGCAGGCATTAGACTGATGGTGAATAATCACGCAAAATCAGCCCAATTAAAGGACTTTTTCATGTGGCTAAATAAAAATCTGGGTTTTATTCTTGGCTCAATCGTGTTCGGGCTGCTAATGGCCGTGGCCATTTTGATGCTGACCCCTGACCGTGCAGCGCACATTTCCGCGACATCCGGGCAGAATTTGAGCTCTGAAAAGGTCTCACTACAGTTTGCTGCTCCGGCAAACAACCAGGATCGCAGACAGGCATCCTATGCTTTGGCTGTGGAGCTGGCCTCTCCGGCCGTGGTGAATGTCTACACGAGTAAATTCACCTCGCTTCAGCAAAAAAACCCGCTGTTACATGATCCTCTGTTCAGGCGTTTCTTTGGACAACCCGATAAACCTCAACCTCAACAGCGCAGTTCCAGTCTTGGTTCAGGCGTTATTATCAGCCCGCAGGGATTTATCCTCACCAACCACCATGTCATTGCCGGTGCCGATGAAATTCGCATCGCATTAAAAGATGGACGTTCCGCTATCGCCAATGTTGTCGGCAGTGATCCTGATACTGATCTGGCGGTCCTGCACATTGGCCTCAACGACCTGCCACAGATTGTGATCACCGCACTGGATGACCTGCATATCGGTGATGTGGTGCTGGCCATCGGAAACCCCTTCGGGGTGGGTCAAACAGTCACCCAGGGGATCGTTAGCGCAACCGGAAGGAATCGACTGGGTATCAATACCTTTGAGAATTTCATCCAGACCGATGCCGCTATCAACCCCGGTAACTCTGGCGGCGCTCTGATTAATAGCCTGGGTCATCTGGTCGGTATCAATACGGCTATTTTTTCTCAGTCAGGCGGCTCGCAGGGAATTGGCTTTGCAATCCCGATGAGTATTGCCTCTGATATCCTCCAGCAACTTATTCTGAACGGTTCTGTGATCAGAGGCTGGCTGGGAATCGAAGCGCGCGATCTGAACGCGACCTTATTACAGCGTATGGGACTACCGAATATCAGTGGCATTCTGATCGCTGGCGTGTTGCTGGATGGCCCGGCCTGGAAGGCCGGCCTGCAACCGGGGGATATTGTTACCGAAATAGCCGATATACGGGTATTTGATGCAAAGCATGCCATCGAGGTGATCTCGGCAATTAAACCCCAGACCGAGTTTGATCTCACCATTATTCGTAGTGGCAGCATTAAGGTTCTGCAGGCCACTGCAGCACAACGCCCGAATTTTACCCGTTAGATATTTCCAGAATATTCCGCAGGGCATTCAGGAACAGGGCATTCTCATCCGGGCTGGAAACAGTAACCCGCAGACAGTCTTCAAGCAGGGGATGAGCACCGTGCAGGTTTCTGATCAGAACACCCTGCTCTTTTAGCGCCGTGAAGACCTGCTCGGCACGATGCTGAATCCGAAACAAAATAAAGTTGGTCTGGCTGGGCCATACATGCACAGAGTCCAGCGCCTCCAGGGCGGCGAACAGCTCTGCACGATCAGCGACAATTGCGGCAGACTGCTGTTCCAGCACCTCCGCATGTCCCAGAATAAACTCTGCGCTTAACTGTGACAGGCAGTTAATATTGTAGGGCAGTCTCACTTTATTAATCTGCTCCAGCCAGTTCGCGTCACCGAGCAGAAAACCAACGCGTAATCCTGCCAGCCCTACCTTTGAAAGAGTGCGCAGAATTAACAGCTGGGGATATTCTGCCAGGAAGGACAGACAGTCCTGTTCGGAAAAACTGAAGTAGGCTTCATCGATCACCACCAGCCCTGGAGACGCCTCTATCAGGGTCTCTAAATCCTGTCGCTCAAACAGGTTACCGGTAGGATTATTCGGATTGGCAATAAACACCACCGCTGGCTGCGTCTCCTCGATCGCCTTCAACATCGCGGGCATATCAAGGCTGAAATCCACCGCATTCAATGGCACACCGACATAGCGCATATTGGTATAGCGGGCGATCACGGGATACATCGCGAAACCAGGTTCTGGTGACAACAACACACTGTCTGGTTTAGCCAGCGCCATACAGATCAACAGGATTAATTCATCCGAACCATTGCCCAGCAGCAGGTCACAATTCG
>JBFIID010000211.1:0-5057 GCA_041601415.1 Gammaproteobacteria bacterium | reverse complement strand
CCGCTACCACGATAGGCGGGTTTGATAATGAGTTTGTGGATATTCGCCGTGATGAATTTCATGTCCTTATCATCACCACACCAGTAGGTCTTGACGGAAGCAAGTCTGGGCTTACGTCCGAGTAAACACTTACTGATCTGTGGCAGATATTTCAGCATGATGGGGTTTTCCAGTACCCCGGAACCCAACGGGTTCGCAATCATCACCCTGCCCGCTCGCACCACTTCCAGCAGTCCCGGCACACCGAGTTGTGAATCGCTACGCAACTCAACCGGATCACAGAACACATCATCTACACGACGAAGGATCACGTCGACCCGAGTCAGCCCTTCGAGTGACTTCATCCAGACGTAGCCATTCCTCGCAACCAGATCACCACTCTGAACCAGTGACAGGCCCATATAATTTGCCAGGTAGGCATGTTCGAAATAGGTTTCGTTTTGACCACCGGGGGTCAGCACGACAATTCGGGGGACATCATTGGACGCCGATAAGGAGCTCAGTTTCACACGCAATCGCTGGAAGAAACTGGCAATACGATGCACATGACTATCCCGGAAAAGACTCGGGAAAACACGCGACATCACGGTGCGATTCTCCAGCACATAGCCCGCGCCACTTGGCACCTGGGTCCGATCCGAGAGAACACACATACTGCCGTCACCACGCCGCACCATATCGACGGCATGCAATATCAGTTCATGTTCACCGGGCAACTGAATGCCCTGACAGGCACGTAGAAAACCACCATGACTAAATAATGCCTCGGCTGGCAAGACACCGAGGCGCAACAGACTTCGTTCGCCATAGATGTCGCGTAAAATCAGATTAAATAATTCTGCACGTTCCAACAGGCCGGCTTCAATCTGTGCCCAGTCTTCACTGCCTAGCACATAGGGCACCAGGTCCAGTTCCCAGCTATTACTCGGACGACCATCACGGCCATAGATGTTGTAGCTGGCACCGTCATCGCGCAGGATTCGACGGGCGGTCTCCTGCCGGTCGCGCAAGCCGCGTGACCCAAGGTCTCCCAGACTATTGAGTAGATATTGCCACTCAGACTTTACGCTTCCATCCTCTGCACAGGCATCATCGAGCAAGCCGGGAAGGCTATGATATTCAAGCAGATCCGTCCCCTGAGTCTGACTCTGGATTTGGGTAGAAGAACTCATCGGTTTTGACACTGGTTTAGCCTGTAGCGAATTAAACGACTAGCTGATAGCTCAAGCGAGACGTGGGACACGATCAATCGGAGCGATATTATATACACTAAAGTTAGAGTAGATTAGGGGCAAGCAAAAAAAAACGTATCCTTCTGATTAATATAACTTAAACAGAGTTTTCTAAAATCTATACAGCCTGAAGCCCCCCTGATGCAGGACAGCTGATTCCTGTATACACACGATACAACAAGTCCTTCGTGAAGCCCCCCTGATATCAGCATTTATAGCTTTAACTTCAACAACTTGTATGGGTTTGGTTTGGTGCTGTGCCATTTTATCCAGTTGGAGGGCTAGTGTTCGTTAAACATAGAACAGCCTTAAGATTTCACCAGATGCGAATGCACTATTGCTGTGTATCAATACTCCTGATACGCCTATAGGAAACACAGTTACGTTTCTGTTTAGCATCATACAGGGCCATATCCGCTTCACGGTAAACCATTGAAGCCGTTTCAGCCTTGACCTGCTCATAACGTGCTACACCAATCGAGACTGTTACAAACGGACTGATAGAACTGTGTGCGTGGGGTAGTTGCAGACGCTCAATCCCATGACGTAAGACTTCCGCACGATCCGATATTTCAAGCTCCTCGCTGGATAAAGAATATATTATTGCGAACTCTTCACCACCAAGCCGAAATACATAATCATCGGCACGTTTGAATGAGCCCTGTATTGTTGCTGCCAACCGAACAAGAATTTCATCACCTTTTGGGTGTCCATAGTTGTCATTGTAATTTTTAAAATAATCTATATCGATAATGGCTAACTCAAAAACATAGGCATTCCGTTTTGCAATTCGCAATTGATTTTCAAGCAAGGGAAAAAAAGTTCTACGGTTTAGCAAAGATGTCAGTTGATCTGTCCTCGCCAATTCTGCATTTTCTTTCTCCAGCGTAATATCGGTGAAAAAAAGCTTGGTTCGGACTATTGCAGATGAAGCATCCTCAACAGGGTGTGCCATGATATGAACCCAGCGCTTCTCACCGTGCGTTGTAGTCAATAGCAAGTCATCTTCACTGACACGTCCTTCAGCTGCGGCCTGGATTAAACAACTATATTTTTGTTCTTCAGTAGAATTAATCTTGCCTAATAGCAAAGAAGCGGGTTTAAGCATGACCTCCTCGATAGAAAGTCCCGTTAATCGACACAGAGCACTGGTTATTTCAATTACTTTTGCCTCGCGATCGAGAGTCACAATTAAAATATTCTGATCAATTAAATCCAGGTGGCTTGTAAGTATGATCTCCAGCCTTTTCTGTACTCTAAATACCGAGAATGCAATCAGCCCACCCATAATTGCGATCACCACAAGAACCGAAAGCAATAACAGACTCCATTGATAATCGTCTACAACCTTCTGATGAACATCTCTCGCTTTTTTATTGGCGTAGACCGATAGTACATCAAGGCTTTTTTCTAACTTATCAAGCTGCGGGGCAACTTGATCTTTTATTATCTGGTATGCTTTCTGAACATTCCCCTGTCTTGCCAGACCATTTATTTCTTCGCGCATTGGTGACCATGAGAGAAACAGTTCATAAGCAACATCAACATCTGATCTGTCACCTAAATAGCGGCTGTAGACAAGTCTGAACTCCTCACTGACAACCTGCTCTTCTATATTCAATCTTGCGAGGGCCTGCTCACGTTCAGTTACTGTCTCCGCGAGCACGATATCCTTCAGATTATTGTGTATACCCTGTATATGAGTACGTATGGACTGTACGGCATTACTCACCGAGAAGGGATGAATATATATTTTTTCCGTGGCTTCGCGAAAGGCGATAAACTGCAGGTACGCATAGGAGGCCAGAACTATCATTAAGACCATGTTAGCGATGAACACGAATTGCAAAATCCTGGCTGGTAACATGGTTGAGCCTCTCAGCAAATAGTCTTTACTCAAACAAGTCCATTCAGTGAGCATTCTGTTATCTGAATATTAGACCTTTGCTCCTCACATTAACAATCAATCATTAAAACAGCCTGAAATACATCGGGCTAAGAGGTGAACGTATCGTTCACCCACTACTAAAGATCGAACAACGCTTTTGAGTAATCAGGTGACAACCTCATTATGCTCACCGATCTCCACACCCAGACCAATAGCGGAACAATCAGTCATACCAGCAGTATTAGAGAATGCAGTTAGGCAGTAACTCAGTTTTTATACGCTCCCTTTTACTCAAGAAATGAATTATCTATCCCTGACGGATCCAGCGCTTTCTTTCTGTAATAGTGCAAGCGTCGACTCCATCGCCTCCATCTTATGAAACAGATCCTTGATGGTCGGCTCGTGCTCGGCAATGGCCTTTTCTTTCAGTACCTTTTGATGCTCATCATTCATAACATTTACAACGATACCGATCACCATATTCAGGAAAGCGAAGGCCGTGAAAAAGATAAAGCTGATGTAAAAGGTCCAGCTCATGGGGTACACCACCATGGTCTCGTACATCACGTCAGTCCAGTCTTCAAACGTCATCACCCGGAACAGGGTCAGTAGTGAGATGGTAATGTCACCCCACAGCTCGGGATTGATCTCCTCAAACAAGGTGCTGCCCATCGCCGCATATATATAAAAGATGATGAACATCAGCAGGATCACATAACCCAGTTGTGGCAAGGCCTTGATCAGGGAATTCAACAGCATGCGCAGCTCGGGAATAATCGACACCATCCTCAGTACCCTGAAGACCCTGACCAGACGGGCAACCAGGGCCATGTCGGTATTGTCGATAGGGATCAGGCTGACGGTAACGATCAGCGTATCAAAGATATTCCAGCCACTCTTGAAGAAATCCTTTTTGTTCTCCTCGCCAATGAAACGGATGGTGATTTCCGTTAGAAAAATCAGGGTAATCAGATGATCCGCCCAGATCACTACAAACTGGGTAACCGGATGCAGGTCGTAGGTTTTTACCCCGACCAGCAACGCCGAGCCGATAATGACGGCCACGACGAATAACTCGAAGGCCTTATTGCTTCTAAGGCGCATAAAACGTTTTTGCAGAGATCCGGGGTTCATTGTGTGTTACTCAATATTAGTGACTTTGGCGAAAAGGGGGACGCAAAAAAATTACAATCGAGGATTATGAAGAACATCCCCCGGTACTGGCAACGGTGTTAACACTGTCATTTATCGTTTGCTCCAGGCCTGATAGTAACAGTCACCCGGGCTGCCGGGCCCGTTTGCGTGGTCTATTACTGCATCAGGCCAGTCGTGTTTTCTACGTATCACCCCTCTGATTCTGCCCCACATTGCAGTATCATAGGCGCCCCCTGAACCAAGCGAAGATTTGATTAATGCAGTTGTATAAAGGCCACACCGCCCTGTCCGGCTTTCGTCTCCAGAAAACCCTCCTGACAATTCAGGCCCAGTGCCCTTCTGTGACGGCCTGCAGTGCCCATTTCCTGCATTTTGTCGATAGCGAACAGGCACTCAGTGATACTCAGGCGTCCTGCCTGCAGAACTTGCTGGATTATGGCTATCAGGATACAGCTCAGGAATTAAGCGGTCAGACACTGATTGTTATTCCCCGGCTCGGGACCATTTCCCCCTGGTCGACTAAGGCCACGGATATTGCGCACAACTGCGGACTTGGCCTGATCAAGCGCATTGAGCGCGGCACCCTCTGGACTTTTAGTGCGACCCAGGCACTCAAGCAAACCGAACTGGACCGCATTCGCGACCTGATCCATGACCGCATGACCGAGACCGTCCTGACCGATAGCGCACAGGCCGAGGCCTTGTTTCAGATTGCCGAACCCGCCGCACTGGAGGTCGCCGACATTCTCAGTGGTGGGCGTGATGCCCTGGTCGCAATCAAT
>JBFIID010000210.1:0-5082 GCA_041601415.1 Gammaproteobacteria bacterium | reverse complement strand
TTACCGATACTATTAAGCGATGATTCCAGGTGTTCTACACGCTGCTGCAGCACATGCGTATTACGCGATGCATCGGCCTTCTGTTGGCTGAACAATTCCCACTCCTGCTGCCAGGACTGCATGTTCTGTTCGCACAGATGTAAATTCTCATTGGCCTCACTTTCCTGTGCCTCGAGTAATTCTGAGCGAGGTGCAAGCTCAGTTTCCTGCTGATCCAGCTGCCGTGCAGTTTCCTGATCAGAAAGCAGGTGGTTTTCTGCCTCCGAGAGACTGCTGCTCGAGTTCTTCAGATCCTGCTCGACCGTGTCTCGTCGATCCTGCAGATGTTTTATCGACTGTTCGAGACGTGAAATATCCGCCCCGGCCTTATAAAAGGTACCCTGTACCTGATTGAAGGCTTCACTGGCGCTGTGTTGATCTTCGCGTTGCTGCTCAATCTTCGCCTCAATTTCACGCAGACTGGCGGTCGCCTGTTCGACCTCATTCAGCCGTTCCTGGACATCGCCTTCCTGTGCATCACTCTGCTTTCTCAACTTCTTCCAGTTCAGCGCATGTACTTCCGCCTGCTGCTTACGCTCTTCCAGTTTCAAGACCTTATAGCGTTCTGCAGCCTTAGCCTGACGATTCAGGCGATTTATCTGCTTCTCCAGTTCATCCCGGATATCGTCCAGGCGGCTGATATTTTCACGCGTATGACGAATACGGTTTTCGGTCTCACGCCGTCTCTCCTTGTACTTGGAGATCCCTGCCGCCTCTTCCAGAAAGTTACGTAATTCTGCTGGTTTGGCCTCGATGACCCGTGAGATCATGCCCTGCTCGATGACAGAATAGCTGCGACTGCCAATACCGGTGCCGAGGAAAATATTAGTGATGTCTCTACGTCGGCAACGGGTTCCGTTGAGTGAATAGACTGAAACCGCCTCACGATTGATCACGCGTTTGATGGCGATCTCTGCATAACTGGCATATTGCCCACCAATGGAGCCGTCTGAATTATCAAAGATAATTTCTACCGAGGCCTGACCGACGGGTTTACGGGTATTGGAACCGGTAAAAATCACATCGGTCATCGAATCGCCACGCAGATGTTTGGCGGAACTCTCACCCAGAACCCATAGCAGGGCATCGATTATATTGGACTTGCCACAGCCGTTGGGACCGACAATACCGGTCAGGTTAGAGGGAAGGTCGAAGGTGGTTGGATCAACAAAGGATTTGAATCCCGCGATCTTGATTTTGCTTATTCGCATGACGCGTGAAAGATACAGAATATGCGGGGAGCGCACAACCGGTTTCAGGCGAAGAATAAACTTTAATAAAAAACCCTATCCCATTGTTTTTATATGCAATATAACTGGTTTATCTGTTTTTGTTGCCGATAATATTTTTTCCACTAACTGTGTCACGAATGTGATGTGATATGCTTCGCGCTGTCAAACATTTAGCCATCTGGAATATGAGCACACTACCCTCTAAAACTCTCGAAACTTTCGACAATACAACGCCCGAGCGAGACTACACGATACGCATGGAACTTCCCGAGTTCACCTGCCTGTGTCCGAAAACGGGTCAGCCCGATTTTGCCACCTTCTATCTGGACTATGTGCCAGACAAGCTGTGTGTCGAGCTAAAGTCACTGAAACTTTATCTATGGTCGTTCAGGGATACCGGGGCGTTCCATGAAGATGTGACAAACCGAATTTTGAGCGATATTGTTGATGTCTGTGCGCCGCGCTTCGCCCGTTTGACGGGCAAATTTAATGTGCGTGGCGGCATCTATACCACGGTGGTGGTTGAGCATCGTGACCCAGAATGGCAGCCACCTGTACCTGTGCAACTACCCTGAAAAATAATTATCTCGCGTCGATATACAAAGAGTCATGTTAAAAAATTTCGTCAAAGGAAGCAGTTTTGTCCTGCGTGGTTTCAAACTAATCACAAAACCGGGATTAAAGCGCTATGTCATTATGCCGCTGTTGATCAACAGCGTGGTATTTTCCGCCGTTATCCTGTTTGGTGCACATTTGTTTGAGGATTTGATCAACAGCCTGTTACCTGACTGGCTGGGATGGGCCGAATGGATACTCTGGCCCCTGTTTGCCATCATCGCAATGGGAATCGTATTTTTCACCTTCACCCTGTTGACGAACCTGCTGGGCGCCCCCTTCAACGGTTATCTCTCAGCGGCGGTGGAGAACCTGGTGGCGGGGCAGAAACCTGACTCAGGCCCCGGTGGTTCACTTCTGTTAGAAATTCTCAAGTCGATACGTGCAGAGGGCAGAAAACTGCTGTATTTCCTTATCTGGGCAATACCTATCCTGATCCTCATGGTCGTACCCTTTACCAGTGCGATCGGTGCTGCCCTGTGGATACTGTTTGGTTGCTGGATGCTCTGTATCGAATATGCCGACTACCCCATGGCCAACCACAATTTGTCTTTTAATGACCAGCGGCAACTATTGCGTGCTCGCCGCACCATGGCCCTGGGATTCGGTGCTACAGTCATGTTGATGGTACTGATCCCGGTAATCAATTTTATTGCCATGCCTGTCGCAGTGGCCGGTGCTACTGTGATGTGGTTGGAAGAGCTAAAAGGCCCTTCCACCACTCTGGTTAATACCTGACGAATGAGATTGCACCCATATAGGCTTTCTGGTAAAAAGTCGCGCTTGATATGATTTACGGACGGAGACCGCTCAGTGCCAACCACTAAAAAAACGACCAAGAAGAAGACTACTAAGAAGAAAGTAGCCGGGGCTAGCCCCAGGGCAGCAAAGAAATCAACGTCGACCGCCGCTGGCTATGCGGATTTTGAACCCTATAAGGAAAAAAAGGGTGATGAATATATGGGAACCGATCAGGTCGAACATTTCCGACAGATTCTGGTGGCCTGGCGTCAGGAACTGATGGAAGAAGTCGATCGTACAGTGCACCACATGCAGGATGACGCCTCCACATTCGCCGATCCCAATGACCGCGCCACTCAGGAAGAAGAATTCGCCCTTGAATTGCGTACACGTGACCGTGAGCGCAAATTAATCAAGAAAATCAATGAGTCGATTAGCGATCTGGAAGCCGGTGAATACGGTTATTGCGAAGTCTGCGGCATTGAAATCGGCATCCGACGACTCGAAGCCCGCCCGACAGCCACTCTTTGCATTGATTGCAAGACACTGGATGAAATTCGCGAGAAGCAACATATCTAGGCAGTCAACACATCTCACAAAAGAGGTCGGTTTATACCGGCCTTTTTTGTTGCTGCACGGGTTAACAAGGCTATGAGCCATTATGTAGGCCGCTTTGCCCCTACCCCATCGGGCCCACTGCATTTTGGCTCGCTGGTTGCGGCGCTTGGCAGTTATTGTGAAGCACATAAGGCAAAAGGGCTCTGGCATCTCCGGATTGATGACCTTGATGGCCCGCGCAACGCACCAGGCGCCGTTGATCAAATCCTGCGCTGTCTGGATGACTACGCCTTGCACTGGGATGGTGAGGTGGTCTATCAGAGCCAGCATCTGGAGGATTATTCGGCCGCCCTGCAGCAACTCACAGACCGCAGGCAGACCTACCCCTGTGCCTGTACACGTAAGCAAACGGGCACAGGTCCTTATCCCGGTACCTGTGCCTCCGGCCTTAATCCCGGTCAGAGTGGACGTTCATTGCGATTACGTGTCTCTAAACAGTCGATTCAGTTCTTCGACCACCTGCAGGGCAATCAGACATATGATCTCGCCCTCGATTGTGGTGATTTCATCATTCGCCGAGCAGACCATATCATCAGCTACCATCTTGCAACCGTTGTAGATGATGCCCGACAGGGAATTACCCATGTGGTGCGGGGCGCAGATCTCCTGTCGTCCACCGCCCGGCAGATATTCATACAACAACAGCTATCACTCCCTACTCCGGATTATCTGCATCTGCCCCTGCTGTGCAGCAACACAGGCTTGAAATTAAGTAAACAGAATCACGCCCATGCGCTTTCAGCATCACAGTCTGAACAGATGCTACGCCAGGCATTACAGGTGCTGGGACAGGAATTACCCGGTGATAAGGGTCTAAGTGCGTCAGAACTCGTCGAATTTGCAGTGAAAAACTGGCAATCATCCGCAATCCCGCGATCTGCTGAAATCAGGGTTTAGTGTATTAGTCACTTGTGAAAAGGCATAAAAAAAGCAGACCACCCAAAAGGATGGTCTGCTAACAATCCGCAGAACGCGGAGGAGAATGAAAACTTCACCGTCAATTGAGCAGTCCATCAATTGACTGATTGCCACCTGGGCAGAAATTCCTGAAGGTCACACGGTGTTTCTGTGTGCGTTTCGATGGGGAAGAATTTAATACCACACAGTGTTCGTGACAATTAGACTAAGCGCTAAAAATGCTGCAGTGCAACTAAAAAATGTGTGGATATGTCAATCAGTTACAACACTTTTGCTGCATTTTGCAACAAAACCGCGCCTGCTTGACAGTTTTTTTATTCGAGAGTAGAGAATTCACCGTCAGGTGTTATTGTTAAAACACAGCTCTTCTCTCATCGTTCTGTGCCGATAAGTCTTAAGTTGATTTTTTTGAGGTAGACACATTGAAAATAGTGTTCTTTAGCATTCTGTTGCTCTGTATGAATTCGACGCAGGCAGAGGAACGCATCATTGTTAAGGGGCTGTTCAAGGACAGGGCGGTCATCGAGCTAAATGGTAAACCACTGATACTGACTGTCGGTAAAAGTAAAAAGGGGCTGTTACTGATCGCGGCAGATAGCAAACAGGCGATCATCGAGTATGACGGACAGCAACAGACCTATACCCTCGGCACGCATATTGGTTCCAGTTACACGAAGGCTGCAGCGGGGACATCCATCCAGATCTGGCCCAGCCCCAGTGGCATGTATGTCGTTAATGGCAGTATCAATGGTTTTCAGCTGAAGTTTCTCATCGATACCGGCGCAACCACGGTGGCAATGAATAGTATTCAGGCCACACGTATCGGTTTGAACTACAAGCTGAATAGTCAACAGGGCTCTGCACAGACCGCTTCTGGAGTCGTTAAGGCCTATTATCTAACGCTTGATCGGGTACGCAT
>JBFIID010000209.1:0-5103 GCA_041601415.1 Gammaproteobacteria bacterium | reverse complement strand
GATCTGATCTTCAGTATAGGGTTTTGCGATTAATTCCTTGCCACCCTGCATCTTGGCCCAGACACGGTCGGCCTTCTGCCCTTTACTGGTAACGAACACGACGGGAATCGATTGGGTCTTACTGTCTCTGGTTAACAGCCTGGTTGCTTCATAGCCATCCATGTCTTTCATTACGATATCCATGAAGATCATGTCTGGTTTTTCCTGTCTAGCGATCTGTAATGCCTGTTTTCCACTGGTCGCTGTAAACACCATACAACCAGCACGGGTGACGATGCCCTTGATGTTTGCCAGGTCGGCGGGTGAATCGTCGACCACTAATACCTTACGTATACTCATAATAAATTTTTACTCTAATCAATCGAAATTTCGTTACGCGAATGCTGGTTACTATTAGCTATCATTTACTGTGATTTACCAGTATCTGTACCACGGAGGATTTATGCAGATACTGTTCAACCACTTGCTGGAATATTTCCTTACCGACAGGCTTGATCAAATAGGTATCACAGCCAACCAGCTTGCCCTTTATGCGATCCGCAGGGGAAGAGTTGCCAGTCAGCATAATGACCGGCGTGTCGCTGGCAGGGCCTGCCTTAATCTGTTTACAGATCTCGTAGCCGTCAATTCCAGGCAGTACGACATCAAGAAAAATAATGTCATAGCGATTTTTATTGATTAGCCCCAGGGCCTCTTCACCGGTTTCTGCAAAGTCTACCTGTGAGGTGAAGGGTTGTAGAACATGGTGCATCTGGATCCTTACCGGCAGACTATCGTCGACCACCAGTGCACGATAGGCCGTAGTCGGCTGTGCCGGAGGGCTGGGTTCTACGGTTTCCTGATTCAGCGTGACAGTCACCAGTTCGGTGGAGTCTTCTTCAATCGCCAGTGGTTGTTCAATTGCGAGTTCCCGCATCGCTACCTGATCCAGTACCCCGATGAAGCGCGTCGCAATCATTGGACGTCTAATCACATATTGCGAATCACTGGCCCGGGTTTCTCTGCGGCGACTGACAAGTACGACGGGCAGATCAGAAAGGGATGTGTTCGCTTCACAGGCCTGCTGATACTTTTCTTCTGCACTCTCATCATCGGTATTCAGTAATACGATCTGTATCGGTGCATCTGCCGTCATCGGAGACAGACGGTAGTTGGGTGTACGATGCCGCATATGTACAAAGGCACGCTGCACACGTCGTTGTTCGTGTGCAGGTAATCCTATGTGTGCGACCCAGATACTGCGATGCGTATTCATTTGGTTTGTTGTAGGTGTCTCTCTGCGTTAAATGTCGTCAATCGACATATACACCATCGTTTGATTAAGTAATTGATAGGCGACTTCACCAAATGTCATCGGACCTGTGATGCTTGCGGTTTTTTTGCCTTCCAGTCCAAGATACAGGTAGTTCAGTACACAGTTGCAGGAAAAAATAACATTGCCGCTGAAGTCAGGAAGCTGCGATTGAAACTCGCCCATATAGTCGGATAAGGGTTTGGCCAGTCGGTATTCGACTTTTTCAAAGACGGGTGCGTAAAAGGAAACCGTTTTGTTTTCTTCATCGACCGCCTGGATCGACACATTGATCATGGCACCCGAGTAATCGGCTACCAGTGGTAGTTGGGTATCAATTTTATGTTCCAGCAGATAATCAGCAAGATTACCGGGTTCGTCATTGATCAGGCATTCGCTGGCACTGAATCCTGCTGCCGGGAATTTAAAGGTATCACCGTCACCCTGAATCTGGGTGTTAACGATCCCGACGTGCGCCACCTTATTGGGCTTCAGGGTGATGTGCATGACAATTGCCTTGTCATGTGATGTTTCTCCGGTACTGCCGTTAAATACCACGGGCTGAACCTTGCCCAGATCATCCAGGTGAATGCCCGTGACCCAGCCGACTATCGGCTTCAGGAACATGTCTTCATACATGGGGGCATCCTTACCATAAGACATATGCACATCACTGAAGGCCGGAATCATGATAATAGAGAAGCCGTCCTCAGGTGCATCTGTCATGACATTCTGGATATGTTGACTGTCGTAGAACTTGATCTGTGCCCGGGTGGCAAGGCCAGAGGGAAGTTCGGTGAGGAAAACCTTATCACGTGCGGTTTCGCCACCTTGCTGTGCCATGAAGTAGGGGATTGATCCTCCGATCCAGTTACCGGTCGGAAGTTGTTTCAGAACCTCTTCATCAGCGGCGATCCAGAGTACCTTGCCACGCTGGATTTCCTGGCAGGCCTCTTCAATGTTTAATAACCTCGAGTTCCCCTGGTTCTCACCCAGGCTGAGGTCAAGTGATGCGGAAGACTGGCTCATGATTATTCTCCTCTCTTCTCTATCCGTCTTCGTCAGGCGGCTTTCATCTGTGCCAGTTCTGCACGATGTTTACGCTGATGTTTAAGGAAGTACTGTCTTAGCAGTTTTGTTCCGGCCAGTCTGGAGGCCTCGGATGGGTTGCTTTGATGCAGTATTCGTACACGTTCGATCATCATTTTCAGACCGACAACCTCTGTTTTTAGCTGTAATGCACCCTCGATCAGACGCAACCATGCCGGGTCGTTTTCAGGGGGGACAACAATATTCGCAATATCCTGTGCCTGTCTTTCAAAGTGTTGTTGAGGTAATCCTGAGATTTGACTGAGTTCTGCGGCGTGCATATGTCGGTGTTTCAGGAAAAACTGCCTGAGTATTTTGATCCCGGCCGAGCGAGTGCTGTCGCTGGGGTTGTGCTGGATGGAGATTCGGATTCGCTCCAGCATCATTTTCAGTCCTACCGAGCGGGTCTTAAACGGGATATCACCATTGATTAGTTTCATCCAGTTGGGGTGACCCTCAACGGGGATGATATCCACTGCCTCAGCACCCATGGCGACGGCCCCAATTGGGGTGCCGCTTTTAGTGTTAGTGGCATCGCTCGCTATTGCGCGCAGTTCCTGTATGTGGCGGCGACCATGCTTGAGGAAATACTGGCGAAGTACACGAGCACCGGCCAGTTTTTTTGCGTTAGTAGGTTGATCCCCGATGGAGATCCTGATGCGCTGGATCAGCATTTTAAGTGCTACGGCCTGGCTCTCCAGCTGCAAATCACCACTGATAATCCTCCACCAGCTCGGGCTGGCTTCCGCAGGGATACGAATGCTGTTTTTAGTCTGACGAATGGGACTCACTGAGGGACTGCCATCACGCTCGCTGCGAGCGTTTTCAGCTGTCGTTATATCCTGTGCGACGACCCCCATGCGTTCACAGATTTCACGGGCCTCCTGAATGCCGACACCGGCAATCTGGGAAGCGGCCTGGAAGCTCTTCCCATACTGCAGGGCATCAGCAACGAATTGTTCCAGCTCACGACTGAATCGCGATCCCGCTGCGGCCCATGTCTTCGACAGAATGCAGTCCGGGTTTTTGCAACCAATTGTTCCAGGTGTCGGTACATGAAGGTAGGTACGCATATCCAGCATGTTGAGGTGACGAACGGTGGTTGTCTGTTCGATATGGGTGGGGATGACACAACCACAATTGGCCTTGTGTGCCTGGCCTGCAGAGCGAAACAGGCCGCGTTTTTTTTCCTGTTGAAAGCCCAGATGTACATCAAGTCGGTTTGAAGGGGCGTCCAGATCAATCTTCACCACCTGCCAGGGGTCCTGAAGTTTGAGTATTTGCCTTAGCAACTCTGCATCAAGCATGTTGAAAATCTCCGCAATGAGATATCGTCAGTCCCAGAAAAAGACCGGCTCTACAGGGGGGTGACCCGGATAGCGCCTTTATCAACAGCTATGTACTCAGATGCAACATCCTGTAAAAAATCAAAAAGGAGAGAATTGAATAAAACATACGAAAACAACGTTTCGTATTTCTGACCCTGCCCCTTAATTGTCCCGGCCCCCGTTTAAGGGGCTATTGCTTCATCTGTGTACTGTCTTGTGAAGCTGTTTCTTTAATTTGTCATGTATAATGGCATGTAACTTAATAAAAATCACGCCTAACTGTTTGACTGCAAGGCACAATAAACTCAAGTTTGAGAATATCCCGGAGCTTTTGATACGAGCCTGACCTGGCAACAGGTGAAAAGCCCCTGCTGAAAGAGGGGGGAGGATGGTGGAGCCGAGGAGGATCGAACTCCCGACCTTCGCATTGCGAACGCGACGCTCTCCCAACTGAGCTACAGCCCCAGCAATTTCACTTTAGTTTAGTCCGGTCTTGATCAATCGCCAAATATACGTTGAACAATATCCTGAGTTCCTGGTCTGCATCACACATCACCGAGATGTTGGAGAAAACATACCTTGCATGATTCATTACCCGCACTGGAGAAAATTTACTTTCCACCATTGTCGCGAAATCGTCTACAGACCCTGCAGATTAATCTCGGTTACTTATGTAATCAGAGTTGCCTGCATTGCCACGTTAACGCGGGTCCCAGACGCACAGAAATAATGGCGCTGGAGACGATCCGGCAGATTCTGGCTTTTGTTCGACAGAATAAAATCGAAACGGTCGACCTTACCGGCGGTGCACCGGAGATGAACCCTCATTTTCGTTATCTGATCGAACAGCTAAGCAGCCTGGGAGTGAAGATCATTGATCGCTGTAATTTAAGTATTGTCGAGCAACCGGGGTATCAGGATATTCCTGCGTTCCTGGCCAGACACCGGGTCAATGTAACTGCCTCATTGCCGTGCTATCAGCAGGATAATGTCGATAGTCAACGTGGTGAGGGGGTCTTTGCCGCCAGTATCAGGGTGCTGCGCATACTTAATGATCTTGGTTACGGTCAACCGGGTACAGGGCTGGAACTGGATCTGGTCTATAACCCTCAGGGGGCAAGCCTGCCACCGGCACAGGAACCTTTGCAACAACAATATAAACAGCAACTTAAAGAGCAGTATGACGTTCGATTTAATCGCCTGCTGACCATCGCTAATATGCCGATCAACCGTTTCGGTAGCACCCTGATTTCGAAGGGGGAATTTGACGCCTATATGGCTTTGCTGAAGGCTTCCCACGCGGATGAAAACCTGCAGAAGGTGATGTGCCGAACTACCCTGAGTGTCGACTGGCAGGGCCAGGTCTATGATTGTGATTTTAACCAGATGCTGGGG
>JBFIID010000208.1:0-5117 GCA_041601415.1 Gammaproteobacteria bacterium | reverse complement strand
TATCGTGGCATTGAATCATCAGCACCTCGCGGAACTGGCTCTGCCATTGATGCTTGCGGTCATTTTGCATAACCTGCTTGGACTTGCGCTGGCATACGTCATTTGCCGGATACTACGACTGGATGAGGCCACCTGTAGAACGCTGAGCATTGAAGTCGGGATGCAGAATTCTGGTCTGGCGGTAGCACTGGCAATCAAATATTACAGTATCAGTGCAGCTCTGCCGGGGGCGCTATTCAGCATCTGGCATAATCTTTCGGGAAGTTTGCTGGCTGGGTGGTGGTCACGCAGACGGGTGAAGGAATAAGTTCACCGTCACCGGTTCTTAAGCGGTGACGGTGAGGAAAAGCGTTAGTTAAAGAGCCCCTTCAGAAAACCCATAACGCCACCACTGGCATTATTATCCAGGTCGTTGGCGGCAGCTCTTGGTGTTTGATTGTTATTCGTGCGGGGTTTGCCGGTATTGTGAGAGACTTCACCAGCCCGGTTATGTGCCTGGTCGACACGCAGGGAACGGCCTTCAAAGTCGCTACCATTCAGGGCTTCAATTGCCTTTTTCCCGCCATCTTCCGTGGACATTTCTACAAAGCCGTAGCCGCGCGAACGATTTGTGCGTCTGTCGATAATGATTTGTACAGAGTTGACGGAGCCGAAAGAGTTAAAGGTTTGTTGCAGTTGTTCTTCTGTAGTGGAGTACGGCAAATTGCCTACGTAAAGATTCATGTGGACTATACCTCTGGAGCATTCAGTCAAAGCTGAATGTCTGATCCTTGTTTTAAATTGAACAAATAGTAAAAAAACTTCAGGCGTTTATTTCATTTATTAGCAGGCGGTATTGAGAGCCCCGGATTTTTTTTATGTCTAAACAACCACCTTGTGAATCGTACGCCACGATTCATCTTGAGCGGGTAATTCAAGCACACAAAGGAGGTTCAGGCAAGACGGACAGGGTCTCGACAGTTTAAGCCGGGACTCGAATTATGCGTTTCTCGGTAATGATAATGTCGACGGGTATATCGGTGACTTCCAGCGGCATCTCGTCGACCATCTGTACTTCAAATGCCAGCGCAATACTGATGCCTATCTCATTGTTCTGAAACCATTTGTCATAATATCCGGCACCAAAGCCGATTCGCTGCCCCCGATCGGTGAAACCAAGGCCGGGGGTGATCACCAGATCTGTATAGCCCTCATATGGCTGCGTTTCCTCGGGACTCAGGATCCCCATCGCATCTGGTTTACAGGACTCCCATGCGGTGAATCGTTGGGCCTGCATAGACTCGGAGTTTATGATTTTAGGGACTGTGACAAGTCTTTTTTCAAGCAACATACGCTTGATGATCTCATGGGTGTGGACTTCGTTTGCATATGAAATATAGCTGAATACGCTCTGCGCTTGCTGATACTCGTTTAAGTCATACAGGCGTGCAGCAATTTGCCCGGAATAGAGTTGGCGCTGGCGCTCGGAAAGACCACGTCTAGCCTGTTTCAGGTGTTTACGTAATGCCTGTTTTGCCGCGATGATGGAAGTGTCATTTTTCATGGGAGGTGATTATACGTGATCAGCCCCTGGTCTGATGACCGACCAAAAGCCGTATGGAGCGGGCTCCTGATCTAATAAAGTATGAGTTCCGTTGCTGGCAGTTTGATCATCGGCTGATTTTTACTTTGCGTCAGGGCCTGATATCCCTTAGAATACGCCGTTTTTTCACATACCCCTTCCCATTTCAGCGGGAAATACAGATTAGGCAGGTAAGAGTGTAATGGTTAATATTCGACTGGCACGTGGTGGTTCAAAGAAAAGACCTTTTTATCACATCGTCGTAGCAGACAAGCGCAATAAGCGCGATGGCCGTCATATCGAGCGCATTGGTTTTTTCAATCCGATTGCGTCTGGTGCAGCTGAAGAGCTGAAAATTGACCATGAACGTCTGGCCTACTGGACGTCTAAAGGTGCCAAGACCTCAGATCGCGTGGCAGCTCTGGTCAAACAGGCTACTGCAGCAGCTTGATTCTTCGTTTTCGGCAGGCGGACCTCTGAATGTCCGTTAATTCCGAAAATCTGATTGTCATCGGTAATGTATCCGGTCTCTTCGGTGTAAGAGGCTGGATAAAACTCTTTTCCTATACCCGTCCCCGGGAAAATATCTTTAGTTATCAGCCCTGGCATATTCGTATCAATGGCGAATGGCGTAAGTTGACCGTGCTCGAAGGGCGTAAACAGGGTAAAGGTCTGGTTGCGCAGCTCGAAGGCTATGACGATCGGGATTTGTCCGCGACCCTGATTAATCAGGATATTGCCATTTCGCGTTCGCAACTGGATGATCTGAGTGAAGATGAATACTACTGGGTGGACCTCATCGGCCTGCAGGTGATAAACAGCGACGGCCAGAAGCTCGGTGAGATCGTAGATATGATGGAGACCGGCGCGAACGATGTGATGGTGGTGCGGGGCGAGAAACAATACCTCATCCCCTATGTACCCGGCGTGCATGTGACCAGAGTCGAGCTCGCTACGGGTCAGATAGAGGTAGACTGGCAAGAACCCGAATGAAACACCAGTACGGCGTTATAACCCTGTTTCCCGAGATGTTTAGTGCATTGACGGAATCGGGCGTCAGTTCCCGTGCGATCGATAAGCAACTGCTCGACCTGCAGTTGTTTAACCCCAGAGATTTCACCACGGATAAACATAGAACCGTCGATGACCGCCCCTATGGTGGTGGCCCCGGGATGGTGATGATGGTCGAGCCGCTGGAACGAGCCGTCTCCCATGCCCGCCAGCAGATGGCAGCCAGTCCGCACGTTATCTGCATGAGCCCTCAGGGCAGACCCCTGAACCAGGCCGGTGTAGAAGAACTGGCTGCGTATCCTCAACTGTTGATGATCTGTGGTCGTTATGAAGGCATTGACGAGCGTTTTATCCAGTCTCACGTGGATGAGGAGTGGTCAATCGGGGACTATGTCCTGAGTGGTGGTGAACTGGCGGCAATGGTCATGCTTGACGCCATTATCCGCACCATACCCGGTGCACTTGGACATGAGGATTCCTCCAGAGAGGATTCATTCTATGCCGGCTTACTTGATCACCCACACTACACGCGCCCGGAGCTGTATGCCGAGCAGCGGGTGCCCGAGGTGCTCTTGAGTGGTGATCACGAGGCGATTCGGCGCTGGCGTCTGAAACAGGCATTGGGACGCAGTCTGCTGCGCCGCCCGGACCTGCTAGAGAAGCATGATTTTAGCGATGAAGAAATAATTTTACTTCAGGCCTTCAAAGATGAGCATAATTCCTGAAAATGTTTTATAATCCCGCGACTTTTTAGGGTAGCCAGCAACACAATTGATGGAATTGAGCCATGAGCAATATTATTAAACAACTCGAAGCAGAACAAATGACCCGCGAGGTACCCAAGTTTGGTGCCGGTGATACCGTGGTCGTACAGGTTAAGGTAGTGGAAGGTACACGTGAGCGTCTGCAGGCGTTCGAGGGTATCGTGATTGCAAAACGCAATCGGGGGCTGAACTCAGCCTTCACTGTGCGTAAGATTTCACACGGCGAAGGTGTTGAACGTGTGTTCCAGACCTACAGTCCCGTAGTTCAGGACATCACCGTAAAACGTTATGGTGATGTGCGTCGTGCCAAACTGTACTACATGCGCGATCTGCGCGGCAGGGCTGCGCGTATTAAGGAAAAAATCAAACGCTGATTTTTTCTGGCAGGCTTTTGCGAAGGAGGGGTATGCATGCATACCGCTCTTTTTTTGTGTCTGTGATTTGCTGACATGCTTGAGTCTTTAAGGTCATACTACTGGCTCTCTCGTCGAGGATGGTATTGTCTTTAACATGAGCAGCAGGTCGGTGACTCAACAGGAAACATCGCACATTGAAACCTTTCTGGATAGCCTCTGGATGGAAAGTGGTCTGAGTGATAATACCCTCAGTGCCTACCGGACGGATCTAACACTATTCAGTCGCTGGTTAGAGAAGCAGCCAGCTGGTCTTTTATCTGTGACGCGCGCAGATATTTATCATTACCTGGCTAGCCAGAACAGTGTTTCGCCGAGAACACGGGCACGGCGACTTTCCAGTCTTAGACGATTCTATCAGTACCTGATTCGGGAACGAATTGTGGCGGATGATCCGACGACACGTATTGATTCTCCGCGTATTGGTAGACAGTTACCCGTGGTTCTGAGCGAAGGCGATGTGGAGGATTTGCTCGCCGCGCCCGATCTCGAATCAAGTATGGGGATTCGAGATCGGACAATGCTGGAAGTGCTCTACGCGACCGGGCTCAGGGTTTCCGAGCTGGTGAGTCTGCAGAT
This sequence comes from Gammaproteobacteria bacterium, assembly GCA_041601415.1. Taxonomy (GTDB): domain Bacteria; phylum Pseudomonadota; class Gammaproteobacteria; order JBFIID01; family JBFIID01; genus JBFIID01. The sequence continues at coordinate 789 of JBFIID010000208.1, read as the reverse complement.
GGGGCAGATCAATCTGCGACAGGGGGTTATTCGGGTCACTGGAAAAGGCGATAAGGACAGGTTAGTGCCATTGGGCGAAGAGGCAATCAACTGGCTTGAACGTTATCTGGGTCTGGTCAGACCAGAGTTGGCAGGAGCGCAGCAACTGGATTGTGTGTTCCCCTCCAATCGCGGTAAGGCCATGACACGGCAGAATTTCTGGTATGGCATAAAACGCTATGCCCAGAAAGCGGGAATTAGCAAACCGCTGTCTCCGCATACCCTGCGGCATGCTTTTGCTACGCATCTGCTAAACCATGGAGCCGATCTGCGTGTTGTACAGTTGCTACTCGGACACAGTGACATCTCAACGACTCAGATCTATACCCACATTGCCCAGGCGAGACTTCAGGAACTTCATTCGACCCACCATCCTCGTGGCTAAGTCTGCCGCCGGGCTGACTCAGGCGTTGAGACAACGATACGGTTACGCCCATTTTTCTTGGCTGTGTAGAGCGATTCATCCGCGCGCCGGATCAGTTCTTCAAGTGATTCACCCGTCTGGAGTTCGGCGACGCCTGCAGAGATCGTTATCTGACCGATGTGTTCACCGGAACCCGCCTTGATGAGTTTGCCTTTTTCAACACTGGCAAGGATCTCCTGTGCCACCGCAGAGGCATTTTTCGCACTCGTGTTCGGGAAGAAAATCCCCATTTCATCGCCACCAAAGCGGGCGACGATATCCTTTCCTTTGACACAACGAAGCATGGTTTTACTAATGAATTTGATCACCTTGTCGCCGATCAGATG
>JBFIID010000207.1:0-5134 GCA_041601415.1 Gammaproteobacteria bacterium | reverse complement strand
ATCCATATATAGCCCATGCTGATATCGCCCAGCAATAGCATTGAACCAAACACTGCGATCACAAAGACGATCAGAATTCCACCCCAGACACTGGTAACAAAGGTCTGCGTGAGGTGTGCTGCGGCCAGCGGAGGTGCCGTTTTATGGTGTCGGTAATAAAGCAGGGCAAGGAGTACAAAACCCACCACTGGCAGGGCCAGCAGGTTGACCAGAAACAGTATTTCGGCAGTGACTGCCTGCTGCTGGCCCGGCTGAGGGTTAGTGAGCCAGCGTGGCATCAATGACCTCCTGCAGCGCTGCAATCGTGTCCTCGTCATCTGTCAGTGGTTCAATAAGGGCAGCATGACAGGCATCACGCAGATTAAAGCCGCTGTTGATAAGGGTTGCGGCATAGATGAGCAGGCGACTGGAGGCCGCTTCTTCCAGATCATGATCCTTTAATGCCCGCAGGGCATTCGCCAGGCTAACGAGTCGTTCCGCCTGCCCCTGATCGATACCTGTCTCGCCGATTAAAATCTCGATTTCCAGTTCGGGAGTGGGGAAGTCGAAACTCATTCCGATAAAACGTTGCCGGGTGCTGGGTTTCATACCTTTCAGCAGGTTCTGGTAGCCCGGATTGTAGGAAATCACCAGCATGAATTCAGGAGGAGCAGTGAGGATCTCCCCCGTCCTTTCCATCGGCAGAATTCGTCGATCATCGGTCAGGGGATGTAACACGACGGTCGTGTCCTTACGTGCTTCTACTATCTCGTCCAGATAACAGATTGCGCCTTCACGTACGGCACGGGTCAGGGGGCCGTCACACCAGTAGGTGCCTTCGTCACCGATTAGATGACGTCCAACCAGATCGGCCGCCGTCAGGTCATCATGACAGGCAACGGTATACAGCGGGCGATTCAAACGCGCAGCCATATGCCGTACAAAACGGGTTTTGCCACAGCCGGTTGGACCCTTGATCAAGACGGGTAGCTGATTTTCCCAGGCCTGTTGAAATAGCTCGGTTTCATTGCCATGAGGGCGATAAAACGGGGCGTCCTCGCTAGACAGTGAGTGAATGTTGGTTTTGCTATCCACGATAGTTGTCCTGTTAACTTGCCAGTGTAAAGGCGGTCACAATCAGACTGCCAGGAATAAATAGCCAGATAAAAATTACCCAGCGCCAGGGGCCGCGTACACGGCTCAACCCCATGAAATGGTTGCCAATCAACTGTCCCTTGAACAGGGCAATGACCAGCACGCTCAATGAGACAGTGAGGCCGGAATAACCAGCCCTGCTAATGACATAGGTGATAAGCGTCAGGAATACAAGCGCCCAGTAGATCCATGTGCAGGATTTAATTTTCATCAGGGCATTCATCGCATTACATAAACCAGGGGAAATAGTATCAACCAGACCAGGTCAACCATGTGCCAGTAACTGGCGCCAGACTCAATGCCATCATGCTGTGTGGCACTGTAGGCGCCCTGACGTGTCTTGATAGCAAGCGTGGTGAGGATCACCATGCCAAGAATCACATGCAGGAAATGGAAGAAGGTCAGGGATAGATAAAACATGTAGAAGGTATTCGTGCTCAGTGAAATACCAGCGCCAAGGTGGTGTGCAAATTCCACTGACTTAACCACGATAAACATTAGTCCCATGGCCATGGCGGCGAGCAGCCAGCGGATACAGTGCTGACTATTATCGGCCTGAATCGAGAGTATGGCGCGCACCACGAAATAGCTGCTGGTAATCAGTAACAGCGTATTCAGCAGGGCTGACTGGCGGTCCAGGGTTAATTGATAGGTGTTGAATAACTCAACATTATTTGCCCGCGCAAAGGCATACGAGGCAAAGAAAATTCCGAACACCAGTAATTCGGCGATGATAAAAATCCAGATCGCGAGATCACCGGGTGGATATCTACGGATTTGTGTGCTGTCAGTCATGTTTGGGGGGAGAACATTTATCTGCAGGCTGCAGCCAATAATGGCCGGTAAAAAAAGGTCGGCGGCAGTAATGCACCGCCGACCCATATGGGCTGAAGACTATGCTGATTCCAGCGTGGCTTCAGGGTCCTTGCTGCCGATGAAGAAGCTGGAGAGATATACCAGCAGTCCAATCAGGAAGACCAGACCGGCACCTTCACGCATCCAGTAGAACAGGGCGATTTTTTCCTGTACGACCATGAACGGTAGTGGATCATCGGAGAAGCGCTGCAGATAAACCTGCAGTACACCTGCGCCAGTCAGGAACAACGTGATGAACACCATGGAGACGGTCATCAACCAGAATGACCACATTTCCAGTACCTGTGACTTACGGCTGTTTGCTGCCTTACGTCCCCTTAGCATCGGCATTGCATAGGAGATAATCGCCAGCACTATCATTACATACGCACCATAGAAGGCCATATGACCATGTGCCGCAGTGATCTGGGTACCATGGGTGTAATAGTTAACCGGTGCCAGGGTGTGTAGGAAACCCCATACACCAGCACCCAGGAAGGCCATTACCGAGCAACCGAGTGCCCACAATACGGCGGCTTTATTGGCATGCTGTCTACGCCTCTGGTTGACCATGTTGAAGGCAAAGATGGTCATCATGAAGAATGGAATCGGCTCCATCGCAGAGAATATTGATCCCCACCACTGCCAGTACTCCGGCGTTCCAATCCAGAAATAATGATGTCCAGTACCAATGATGCCGGTAATCAGACTCATGGCGATAATCACGTAAAGCCATTTTTCGATGATTTCACGATCCACACCGGTGGTCTTAATCAGCACATAAGCGAGCAGGGCACCCAGAATCAGTTCCCATACGCCTTCTACCCAGAGGTGAACAACCCACCACCACCAGAATTTGTCATGTACCAGGTTTTCAGGGTTAAAGAACGAGAACAGGAAGAATACCGCCAGACCCGTCAGGCCCATCAGTAACACCAGGTTCACAACGGTCTTGCGGCCCTTGAGAATGGTCATACCAATATTGAACAGGAAGGCCAGTGCCACCACAACGATACCAATTTTGGTGATTGTTGGTTGCTCAAGAAATTCCCTGCCCATGGTCGGTAACAGACCATTACCAGTGATGTCCGCGAGTGTGGCATACGGCACCAGCAGATATCCGAGAATGGTTGCTACACCGGCAGCGAGGAAGATCCAGAACATGACCAGCGCCAGTTTGGGGCTGTACAGTTCCGTTTCTGTCTCTTCAGGCACCAGATAGTAGGATGCGCCCATGAAGCCGAATAATAACCACACGATTAACAGATTGGTGTGCACCATACGTGCGACATTGAAAGGGATTTCCGGAAACAGAAAATCGCCAATCACATATTGAAGCCCGAGAATCACGCCGAACAGAATCTGACCGACGAACAGGGCAATGGAAACAATGAAGTACGGTTTCGCAACCGCTTGAGAGCTGTATTGCATTGTATTTTCCCCCTAGCCCTGAATGTTTGGTGGCCAGCCGGCCGTATTGATTTCTGAGGCATATTTGAGGAAGTCAGCAATTCCCTCGAGTTCCTCTTCGGTCAGGTTGAATTGAGGCATGCTGCGACGACCGGGAATACCATCCACCGGACGACTGCTGATAAATGCCTTGATGGCATCCTTGCTTTTGCCGAACCGGATATAGACATTACCCAGCTCAGGTGCGAAGTAGGCACCTTCACCCATCAGGGTATGGCAACCGATGCAGTTGTTTTCTTCCCAGACAAGCTTGCCAAGAATCACGCTTTCAGTCAGATTTTCCCTGTTGTCGCGTTTAGGCAGTTCCATGTGGGTATCGTAAGTAAGGGCAAGAAACAGCAGGAAGAAAAATGCACTTCCTCCATAGAAGATGTTTCGTGCCATGGCCTTGGTGAATACCTGTGACATGTATTCAATCTCCCATGATTAGTAAAAAAATGAGGCTCCAATATAGAGAGTTACCTTTTTTCATCCTTGATTTAGGTCAACTAGAAATATTCAGTTTGAACAAAGGGATAAAGACGCACAGAAGAACAGCACGAAACTGTGGAAGAGGCCTGATTTTCCAGGCGCAATCGAGTAACTGGCGGCTGCCCAGAGCGACATGTTTTGAGACAAAAGAGTGGTGTTATCGACAGCAGCTGGGAACAAACCCCTGCCACATACAGTTGAAGGCCTAACGGTGGAGCTCAAGCAACGCCTCTTAACATATTGTTTTATATGCATTTAAGAAAGATTCATTGCAGGAAAAATACTCGGGGTATTCCAGAACCCATGTATAAATCTATTGGTAGATCAACATTGCTCTCCCTATGAGTTCCATCATTCTCTATGCATCAGCTCTTTGGCCGCGTTGATTTAAGCGACAAAGTCTATGTCGCCACTCGGTACACAGTTTCCAATAAAGCGAGAAAATAGGCCCTTTCTGATTCAGAAAGGGCCTATTTTTATTCCTGTGTTCGCTATCTAAATATTCATTCGCGTGGCTGTACAGGATGAAGAGGGACAACGTGAAGAAAGGGAAAGTCTTCTTGTATAAGCTAAGCCAATCAAACTTATGAGAACTATGAGAAGCATTGGAGGCTCTGAGACTTCTGCAATACTAAGATTATCTATAGCAACACCATCTGTAATTCCATCACCGACATCAAATACAACTGATGCAACATTTATTAAGTTCACAACCTGATTGCCTGTCGCGCTGACTGTGATCCCATTGACTAACATCGTTCCCAAAATGCCGACCACATCAAAATCAAACAAACTGAATCTTCCACCATCATCTTTTGTGAGGGTCACAATGACCCCTTGTGCATTTGCCCCATTGTTATGCCAACTGAGTAAATTACTGTTATCTATACCAAAAACACCATCACCAAAGTGTGGTTGTGAACCCAGGGGGGATTGAGTAAAAGTAAAACCAGACTCTGTATATGTAGAAGATGCGGCAAATAGACCGTCGAAACCAATCACCAGAGCATTGGCGGTTAGAGGCATGCAAAGTAGCAAAGCAATAACAGCCGTTAAATGCCTTAATGATTTCTGTTTTCTTTCCATGAAATACTTCCTGAATAATAACCTCAATAAGAGCAGGTGATAGTAAACTCAGACCCTTACGATATAAATAATTATTAAGTCTACTAAGAACAAAAATTCACTTAGGCAGTTTTTATGT
>JBFIID010000206.1:0-5142 GCA_041601415.1 Gammaproteobacteria bacterium | reverse complement strand
GCAATCAACAACACCCAGCGCAATGCCCAGTCCAGGGTCGCGGAAAATTCCCCTGCGGAACCACTCGCATGTTGTTTTGACAGGCCCGGCAGGATGACTGTACCAAGTGCGATAGCAAAGACCCCGAGCGGAAACTCAAGCAGTCGATCGGAATAATACAGCCAGGAGACACTACCGGTGACCAGAAATGAGGCGATCAGGGTATCGATCAGCAAATTTATCTGAGACACGGAAACACCAAATACCGCTGGCCCCATGAGTCGCAGGATTTTTGTCACACCGGGATCTTTACGCTTTATTCGTGGTCGGGGTAATAGTTTGAGCCTGAGCAGAAAGGGTACCTGAAACAGGAGTTGTATCAGTCCTCCAAAGAAGACGCCCCAGGCCAGTGCAATGGCAGGCTGTTCCATCTGCGGGGCGAACCACAGCGCGGCGGCGATCATGCAAAGATTGAGAAACACCGGGGTAAATGCCGGCACACCAAATCGCCCCCAGGTGTTTAAAATCCCCCCCGCCAGCGCGGTCAAACAGATAAACAGTAAATAGGGAAAGGTGATACGCAACAGGGTGACGGTCAGATCGAATTTGTCTTCATCGCCACTGAAACCGGGGGCAAAAATCATCACGATCGCGGGTGCGGCGATAACCCCGAGGATCGTGACCACTAACAGGGTTGCGCCCAGAGTCCCACTGACCCGATCCAGCAACAGGCGCACCTCGTCATCGTTCTGCCGGGTCTTGTACTCCGATAGAACGGGAACGAAGGCCTGTGAAAAGGCACCTTCACCAAACAAACGACGCATGAAATTGGGGATCTTGAAGGCGACAAAAAACGCATCTGCGCCCATTCCCGCACCAAACACTGCAGCAATGGCCACATCGCGAACAAAGCCCAGAATACGGGAGATCATGGTCATGGCACTGACCAGTGCCGTTGATTTCAGGAGTTTCTTGCTCAGTGGTCTCGTCTCATCGCAAATTTTCAGGCCGAATCATACAGTAATGTGCTGATTATCAGGCCATAATCTGGCATTAACAGGGCTTAATCAGGCAACAATCTGTCCGCATCTGTGATTTGGAATTGACAAAGGCGACTGAAAGCGGCATATTGCGCGCCATTTTTCAGTTTACACAACGGCGGCACATTGTCTCCGTAAAGCATAATTTCAGGAGCAGAGCATTGGCCAATTCGCTACAAGCAAGAAAAAGAGCCCGTCAGGCTGATAAGCGTCGTAACAAGAATGCAAGTCAGCGTTCAATGTTGCGTACCAGCATCAAAAAGGTAGTGAGTGCCGTTGAGGCCAACGATAAAGACGCTGCTGTCAGCGCCTATAAAGCCGCCACACCAGTGATTGATTCGATGGTTACCAAAGGCATTATTCACCGCAATATGGCCAACCGTACCAAGTCACGACTGAATGTACGTGTCAGAGCCCTGTAAAACGCTCAGACAGACAGTTAAGTTTTAAATAAAAAAAGCCGGCTGCATGCCGGCTTTTTTATTGCCTGTCTAAACTGATTAATACCGGTCTCAGCTCAATACCATATTGTCACGGTGAATCAGCTCCTGCTCACCACCGTAGCCCAGCAGACTCTCTATCTGACTACTGGGTTTGCCCTTTAACAGGCGTGTCTCATCGGCGCTGTAATTGACCAGCCCGCGGGCGATTTCATGCCCCTGTGCATCCAGGCAACGGACCAGCTCACCCTGACCAAAGCGCCCCTCAACCTCTTTCACACCCACAGCCAGTAGACTTTTTCCGGAGTTTTTCAGCACCGCCACCGCGCCTTCATCCAGAATCAGACTGCCTTTGGGCATCAGGCTGGCCGCCAGCCAGCGTTTTCTGGCCACCAGTGGTAACTGTTCAGTGGAAAGCAGGGTGCCGATTTCTTTTCCATCGTGAATGTCGAGCAAGACCCTGGACAGGCTGCCCGCAGCAATCACGGTCGGCGTACCCGAACGCGTCGCCAGTTGAGCGGCACTGATTTTGGTTCGCATGCCACCACGTCCCAGTAGACCGCCGCCGCCCGCCATCTCCAGCAATGCCGGATCATTGGCCTCGGCCTCGGAGATTAATCTGGCGCCAGGATTGTTGCGTGGATCAGCATCATACAAACCCATCTGATCGGTCAGAATTACCAGCAAATCGGCGTCGATCAGATTCGCCACCATTCCGGCCAGGCTATCATTATCACCAAAGCGAAGTTCGTCATTGGCAACCGTATCATTCTCGTTTACCACCGGCACTACACCCAGTTCCAGCAGGGTCCGCAGGGTGTTGCGCGCATTCAGGTAACGTTGTCGATGGGTGATATCGTCATGGGTGAGAAGGATCTGGGCCGTACGCAAATTGAAGGTACGGAAACTGCTTTCATAGGCCTTGATCAGGCCCATCTGTCCGACCGCCGCTGCGGCCTGTAAGTTATGTAATTCGTGTGGGCGCTGGCTCCAGCCCAGGCGAGAAATGCCCTCTGCAACCGAGCCCGATGAAACCAGAATGCAGTCTATTCCTCGTTGCCGCAGCTCAGCCACCTGCGAGGCCCAATCGTCAATCGAGTCCTGCTTTAGCCCCTTGCCGTCATTGGTGACCAGGGCTGAACCAATTTTAATAACCCAGCGTCCTGTATGACGCAGCTTTTCACGGTTTTTGCTCATCTGCCTGCACTTCTTCTCGCGCCTGTTCAGCCTGTTTTTCCCGCTGCTCTTCGTCGATGGCCCGCAGCCGTTGGAAAATCTCACCGGTGATGGCCTTACACCCCGTGCCTGTTAATCCTGACAGGCTGGCAACCGGTCCCTGCCAGTCTAGCTCCTTCAGGATCGCCGCACAGCGTTCTTCATGTTCTTCCTCTGGCATCAGGTCTATCTTGTTAAACACCAGCCAGCGTTCGCGTTCGATCAGATCATGTCCGTAATTTTTCAGTTCTTGCTCTATGGTGCGGAAGTCCGCCACTGGGTCAATGCCCTGATCAGGCGTCCCGACATCCAGTAAATGCAGTAGCAAACGTGTCCGTGAAAGATGCTTGAGAAAACGTATGCCGAGCCCGGCACCCTCGGCGGCACCCGCTATCAAACCCGGAATATCGGCAATCACAAAGCTATTACCGGGCCCCAGATCAACCACTCCAAGATTTGGGTGAAGAGTCGTAAAGGGGTAATCGGCCACCTTCGGTCTGGCGGCTGAAACCGCGCGGATAAAGGTCGATTTGCCGGCATTTGGCAGGCCCAGCAGACCAACATCGGCCAGCACCTGCAATTCCAGACGGAGATTTTTTACATCACCCAACGAGCCCGGTTTGGTCTGTCTGGGCGCACGGTTCACACTGCTCTTGAATCGAGTGTTGCCCAGACCATGAAAGCCACCACGAGCAACCAGCAGGGGTTTGTCGGTACTCACCAGATCACCGATTAGCTCTTCGGTATCCTGATCGTAGACCAGGGTTCCCAGTGGCACACTGATGTGCAGGTCATCTCCGGCTCTACCGGTGCGTTGACGTCCCATACCATCCTCACCGCGCTGTGCCTTGTAGATGCGTGTAAAACGAAAATCTACCAGGGTGTTCAGCCCGTCGTTGGCAACCATGTACACACTGCCGCCATCCCCGCCGTCGCCACCATCCGGCCCGCCGCGAGGGATATATTTCTCACGCCGAAAGCTCAGGCAACCATTACCACCATTGCCGGCTTCGACGCGAATTTTGGCTTCGTCTACAAATTTCATCCAGATCGCCCGTAATACACAAATAAAAAAGCCCCGTTAAAAACGGGGCTCATAAACCTGCCTGGTTGATAATACCCTAGGCTGATTTGATGCTAACGTACTTGCGGTTATCAGCACCCTTAACTTCAAATACCACCTGACCATCGGTCTTGGCAAATAGTGTGTGATCTCTACCACACCCTACATTCACGCCAGGACGCATGCTGGTACCACGCTGTCTTACAATGATGCTTCCAGCGGTTACCTGCTCGCCACCATAACGCTTGACGCCAAGTCGTTTGGATTCTGAATCGCGACCGTTACGTGTACTACCGCCTGCTTTCTTATGTGCCATGATTAACTACCTGCAGCTACTTTAGTAATTTCCAGTTCTGTGTAGGACTGACGATGTCCCATCTGCGTGCGAGAGTGCTTGCGACGACGGAACTTCACAATCTTGATTTTTTTGCCACGACCGTGAGACTTCACCGTCGCTGACACAGTAGCACCCGAAATCATTGGGGCACCTACTTCTACATTCTCGCCATCGACCAGCATGAGAACCTGATCCAGTTCAACACTGGCTCCTTCCTCGGCGTTGAGTTTCTCAACCTTGAGGATATCGCCCTCACTGACCTTATATTGCTTGCCACCTGTTTTAATTACAGCGTACATTCTATTGACTCCAACCGAGCGGGTTAACATCGTTATCCAAAGCCGCGCAATTCTACGAGATTTATTCGCCGATCACAAGCAGCACCAAAGAGGGGGATTCTATCATAGACGGCATAGATATTTCTCGCGCTTATTGGCAGAATGCACGCCTTCATCCATGTAGCGATTCAAAAATATAAAATGGATTTCCAGGAATTACGTGAGCTGGTAGCGGCAGATATGCTTGCCGTCGACCAGTATATCCACGAAAAGCTCTACTCAGAAGTCGTTCTGATCGGTCAGATGAGCAATTATATTGTGAATAGCGGTGGCAAACGTCTGCGACCGGTATTGCTGTTGCTCACCGCCCGCGCCTGCGGCTATGAAGGTCAGGATCACATTCGTCTGGCGGCTATTATCGAATTTATTCACACCGCTACCCTGCTGCACGACGATGTCGTGGATGACTCGAAGCTGCGCCGTGGCCAGGAGACCGCTAACCAGGTCTGGGGCAATGAGGCCAGTGTCCTGGTCGGTGACTTCCTCTATTCCCGCGCTTTTCAGATGATGGTCGAAATCCGCAACATGCGGGTCATGGACATCCTCTCTGAAACCACCAATATCATTGCCGAGGGTGAGGTGATGCAGTTGGTCAACTGCCAGAACCCGGATACCACCGAACAGCAATACATGGACATTATCCATAACAAGACCGCGAAACTGTTCGAGGCCGCCTCACGACTGGGCGCCGTCGCCTGCGAGGGAGATGCAAAGCTTGAACAGGCGCTGG
>JBFIID010000205.1:0-5169 GCA_041601415.1 Gammaproteobacteria bacterium | reverse complement strand
TTAATATCGGGGTGGTGACTCCGGAACGTGCAAAAAACCTCGGCTTTACCGGGCCTATGCTACGTGGCTCAGGGGTTGAATGGGATCTGCGTAAAAAGCAGCCATATGAAGTCTACGACAGGATGGATTTTGATATCCCGGTGGGAACCAACGGTGATTGCTATGACCGTTATCTGGTACGTGTGGAAGAAATGCGTCAGTCGAACCGGATTATCAAACAGTGCGTTGACTGGCTGAAAGCCAACCCAGGCCCCGTGATGCTGGATGACCATAAACTGGCTCCGCCAAAACGCGAAGAAATGAAGGCCGATATGGAATCCCTGATTCACCACTTCAAGCTGTTTACTGAAGGTTATTGTGTGCCGGAAGGTGAAGTCTACACCGCCGTTGAGCATCCAAAAGGTGAGTTCGGTATTTATCTGATCAGCGACGGCGCTAACAAGCCCTACCGGGTGAAAATTCGTGCACCGGGCTATTCACATCTATCAGCGATGGATGAGATGGTAAGAGGTCACATGTTGTCAGACGTGGTGGCCGTGATTGGTACACAGGACATAGTATTTGGTGAGATTGATCGATGAGCGATGACAAGAACCTGATTTCTGATCACGCCAGGGAAGTGATCGATAGCTGGATTGCAAAGTATCCACCGGAGCGGAAACAGTCAGCGGTGCTGGCAGCTTTGCGTGAGGTACAGCATGAGAATAAAGGCTACCTGACAACACCGCTGATGGACGCCGTGGCGGAGTACCTGGAAATGGATCCTATTGCGGTTTACGAGGTGGCAAGTTTCTACTCCATGTTTGAAACCGAAGAGGTTGGCAGACACAGTGTCTCCATCTGCAAGAATATCTCCTGCATGTTGCGTGGTGCAGATGATCTGGTTGCACATGCGGAAAAGAAACTGGGAATTAAAACCGGTGAAACGTCGGCCGATGGTCGCGTTCTGCTGAAGCAGGAAGAAGAGTGTATGGCGGCCTGCTGTGGCGCACCGATGATGATGGTCGATCACGTATATTACGAAAATCTCACACCTGAAAAAATTGACGAAATACTGGACGGACTCGAATGACCGAAATAATCCAGAACGAGACCTGTTTCGAAACACTGCAGTTTGACCAGCCTCATACGCTGGAAAATTATCTGAAGATCGGTGGTTACGAAGCCTGGAAAAAAATTCTGCGTGAGAAAACGCCACCGGATGAAATCATCAACCAGATCAAGGCATCAGGACTTCGCGGTCGTGGTGGTGCTGGTTTCCCTACCGGCCTGAAGTGGAGCTTCATGCCCCGCGGTGGTGATGGACAGAATTATCTGGTCTGTAACTCGGACGAAAGTGAGCCGGGTACCTGTAAGGACAGGGATATCCTGCGTTTCAATCCACACGCTCTGGTAGAAGGTATGGCAATCGCAGCTTATGCGATGAGTGCCACGGTCGGTTATAACTACATGCGCGGCGAATTTATGGATGAGCCGTTCACACGTTTCGACGCGGCGCTCAAAGAGGCCTACGACATTGGTATGTTGGGGCAGGATATTCAGGGCTCTGGTATCAACGTCGACCTGCATGCCACCCTCGGTGCCGGTGCCTACATCTGCGGCGAAGAAACTGCACTGCTTGAATCACTGGAAGGCAAGAAAGGTCAGCCACGCTTTAAACCACCATTCCCGGCAGGCTTCGGTCTGTATGGCCGTCCGACCACTATTAATAATACTGAATCCCTGTCGTCCGTACCGACCATCCTGCGTAAAGGTGCAGAGTGGTTTCTGGAAAAAGGCACGACCAATGCCGGTGGCACCAAGCTGTTTTCTGTCAGTGGACATGTAGCAAATCCAGGTAACTTCGAAATCCCTCTGGGAACACCTTTCTCAACTCTGCTGGAAATGGCTGGTGGTGTCTGGAAAGGACGTAAGCTGAAAGCCGTCATCCCTGGTGGTTCATCCACGCCGGTAGTACCCGGACACATCATGATGGACGCCAACATGGATTACGATTCAATTACCGCTACCGGCTCAATGCTGGGTTCAGGCGCGGTTATCGTCATTGATGAGACGGCCTGTATGGTCAGAACTCTGCAGGTTCTGTCACGTTTTTATTACTCGGAATCCTGTGGTCAGTGTACGCCTTGCCGTGAAGGTACCGGCTGGTTGTACCGTGTTGTTAGCCGTATCGAAAATGGCCAGGGTCGTCCAGAAGATCTGGATATGCTGGATGCCGTCGCCGGCAAGATTGCCGGGCGAACCATCTGTGCCTTTGGTGATGCCGCTGCGATGCCGGTTCAAAGTTTTATCAAACATTATCGAGATGAATTTGCCTATCATGTGGAACACAAGAGGTGTCTTGTCGGTCCCGGTAGTAGCACAGAGAGCGCCGCGGCATGAGTGACGATAAAGTAACAATTACGATCGACGGACAAACCGTCGAAGCCCGAAAGGGTGCCATGTTGATCGAAGCAACGGATGCTGCGGGACGTTATGTACCACGCTTCTGTTATCACAAGAAATTATCCATTGCCGCCAGCTGTCGTATGTGTCTGGTGGATGTGGAAAATATGCCGAAGACAGTACCTGCCTGTGCGACACCGATCATGGATGGCATGGTGGTACACACCGGTTCCGATCGCGCCAAAGAGTCACAGAAAGCCGTGATGGAATTTCTGCTGATCAACCATCCACTGGATTGTCCAATTTGTGATCAGGGTGGTGAGTGTGAACTACAGGATCTGGCCGTTGGTTACGGCGGTGATGTCTCGGTCTATACCGAAAGAAAACGTGTAGTCAAAGATAAAAATATCGGCCCTCTGGTTCAGACCGATATGACGCGTTGCATTCACTGCACACGTTGCGTTCGTTTCGGCGAAGAAGTCGCTGGCCTACGCGAACTGGGTGCAACCGGTCGTGGCGAGAACATGCAGATCGGTACCTACATCGAAAAATCAATGAATTCTGAAATGTCCGGCAACATTATTGATGTGTGTCCGGTCGGTGCCCTGACCTCCAAGCCATTCCGCTTCTCGGCACGTGCCTGGGAATTACGTCAGGCAGATGGTGTGGCTGCTCATGATAGTGTCGGTTCAGCTATTCACATGCATTTAAAAGGTAGCCGCGTAAAACGCGTGGTGCCTCGCGAAAATGAGGCCGTTAACGAAGTCTGGATCTCTGATCGTGATCGATTCAGTTACGAAGGTCTCTACAGTGAAGACCGCCTGACAACGCCAATGATTAAACAGAATGGCGCGTGGCAATCAGTTGACTGGGAAACAGCACTGGACAGAGTCGAAGAACAGCTCGGTAAACTGATCAGTGATAAAGGTGCGGATGCTGTGGGTGCGCTTGCATCACCTTCGTCCACACTTGAAGAACTGTACCTGTTACAGAAATACATGCGCGTGTTAGGTCCCGGCAATGTTGATCATCGTCTACGTCAGACCGATTTTAGTGATCAATCGACAGCCCCATTATTCCCCGCTCTGGGTGTCGCAATTAGCGATCTGGAACAGCAGGATGCAGTGCTTCTGATCGGTTCAAACTGCCGTAAGGAACAGCCAATTCTGAATCACCGTTTACGCAAGGCCGCGATGCGCGGTGCGGAAATCATGGTGGTCAATCAGGCTGATTACAATTTCAATATGAATGTCGCCGAGAAGGTGATTGCGGCTCCTGCACAAATGGTGTTGGAACTGGCAGGTGTCGCCAAGGCCCTGCTGGATGCTGAAAACAAGGCACCGGCTGATGCCGTTGCCGGTTTACTCGGCCCCGTCAGCGTTGAACCACATCACAAACAAATTGCGAATCGTCTGAGCGCCGCTGAAAAGGCATGCGTGCTGCTGGGGAATCAGGCAATTGCCGCGCCACAACTCGGCAGCCTGCGCGCGCTGGCCGGAATTATTTCAGAGTTAACCGGTGCCTCACTCGGCTATTTGTCAGAAGCAGCTAATAGTGCTGGTGCCTGGCTGGCGGGTGCAGTTCCACACCGTGAAGCGGGTGGTGCAGAGTCTGTAAAACCGGGCAAGTCTGTGGCCGATATGCTGGAGCAGGGCCTGGACGCCGCGATTCTGTTGAACATCGAACCGGAACTGGATGCGGCTCGTAGTCGCGCCCTACTGCAGATGCTGGATAAAGCCAGTTTCGTGGTTTCACTGACATCCTATAAAACGCCTGCCATCGAAGCCTACGCAGATGTGTTATTACCGGTTTCCCAGTTTGCAGAAACCTCAGGGAGTTACATTAACTGCGAAGGTAAGGTGCAGTCATTTGCGGGTGCGGTAGCACCGCAGGGTGATGCAAGGCCAGCCTGGAAAGTTCTGCGAGTAATGGCCAATAAGATGGCCTTACCCGGTTTTAACTATCAGTCCAGCGAAGAAGTAAGAGATGAAGTATTGAGTCGCATGGGCAGTTATGAAGCAGATAACCAACTCTGCTGGCAGGTTCCTGACAAACTGCCTGCACTGGGCAAGGGCATTCAGGCAATCACTGAAGTACCTGCCTGCGCAATTGACCCTCTGGTGCGTCGAGCTAATGCCCTGCAACAGACTCAGGATGTCGCTGACGGTATGGCCCACCTGAATCAGAAACTGGCGACTGAACTGGGATTGACCGATGGTGCGAGCGTTAGCATCAAACAGGGAGACACTGGAGTGACCCTGCCGGTCAGGATCGACGCGACTATCGCCGATGCCTGTGTGTTAATTCACAGTGGGCAGGCGCAGGCCGCAGAGCTTGATGATCTTTTTGGCACCGTTACGCTGGCGAAGGACTAAACCATGCTGGAATTACTGAATCCTGTTTTGCAATATCTACCAGAGTGGCTACAGCCATTACCGTTGGTATTGATCAAAATTATCGCCATTACCATTCCGGTGATGTTGAGTGTTGCCTATCTGACCTTTGCAGAACGTAAGGTTATTGGATTCATTCAGTTACGTATCGGGCCTAATCGTGTTGGGCCACGCGGCTGGTTACAGCCCATCGCGGATGCGGTAAAACTGATGTTCAAGGAAATTATCATCCCGCGTGGGGCGAATGGCTTCCTGTTCCTGGCAGCACCGGTACTGGCGCTGGCGCCAGCACTGGCAGCATGGGCCGTGATTCCATTCTCCGACTGGTTGGTGCTGGCTGATATAAATGCGGGTTTGCTATATATCCTGGCGATGACCTCCATCGGTGTGT
>JBFIID010000204.1:0-5176 GCA_041601415.1 Gammaproteobacteria bacterium | reverse complement strand
TTTAATGGTGCCGACACACGGAGTCGAACCGCGGACCTACTGATTACAAATCAGTTGCTCTACCAGCTGAGCTATGTCGGCTTTGGGGCCTATGCGCCATACGGGATATGGCAGGGGTCGCTATTCTATTGTGGTTCTAGCTGTTTGGCAATTGTTCGACAGTCAATTTCCTGTCTGGGGAGGGAGAATAGTGGACTTCCATCAGGAATGTTTTCAGCGGCGTCTCTATTTTCCGGGCTTTTCAAATCCCAGTACAACCAGTATTCATATTCAATTTCATAATGTGGAACAACAACAGGCGTATGTCCCTGCTCCTGCATCTGGGCGAGCCGGCGGTTTACTGAGTTCTGATTCCTGAACACACCTAGAGAGATTGCATTCTTGAGGTCGCCTCGTGTTATCAGTGCATAGTCTTTCAGCCCCATTTGTTTAAATTCTTCTATCCGAGCTTTCGCCGAGGCCTGTGATTCCAGAGGCTCCAAGTAGACCCAGAACTGTTTTTCCCGACTTTTTTCGGTTTTATAGGTGCCATAAGGCTGTTCATTTTCCTGTAACCAGTCGGAGACGTTTTTCAGGCTGTCTGCATCTACCAGTGGTCCGTAAAGTAAGCAGGGTTGTTCGTCAGTGAAGTTAGTGGTCTGTGCCTCACCCGGTTCCTGGTTTGTCTCGTCGGCTATATTTGTTGCATTCTGTACGGTCATTTCCGGCGTTTCTTCTACTGCAGTTGTCTGCGCTACACCCCTCAATTCCGGTAGTACATCGGCCTCCTGGAGCAGTTTCAGGACAGGCACGTTCGGATCAATTTTTTTCACGCTAATACTTTTTTCCTGGCGTGCCTGCTGCTCGATACGTGAATCGAGATAGATCCCCCAATACAGCACATTCCCCAGTAAAAGCAGGATGACCACCCACCTCACTTTACACTCTCCGCTAGAACTGCCAGCCCCTCTAACACGAGTTCAGGATGGTGGCTAAACCGGTGTGCGAGATCGGGTATCAGCATCTCAGCATCTCCTCCGGTAATCAGGCAGGGCATTTGACCGTAGAGCTCCATGGCGGAAAAAATTGTCTCATTGATACAGGCCGATACCGCTCGGTGACAACCGGTTGCAATGCCTGACTGGGTGTCCTGCGCCAGCAGTTCTACGTGCCTTTCTGTTACTTCCGGTAGTGCATGGGTGCTGCTAGATAATGCTCTACGCATGGTATAGGGACCGGGGAAAATTATGCCGCCCTGATGCTGTCCTGACTGGTCAAGCACATCTATGGTTACCGCCGTACCACAATCGACAATACAACATGCGCTTCTGGTCAGTTTCCATGCACCAATCATGGCAACCCAACGATCTACGCCCAGTTGGCTACAGATCTCGTAACCATTTTTTATTCCGTACCCATGAGATTCTACGTCTGCAAAATTCACCGGTAACTGCCAATGTTCTTTTGCATATTCAACAATTGTCCCTGCTATTCTTTCACCTGCCACATTGGAAACCCATATCGCTTCTGGCTTTTCATTGTATGCCCAGATATCAGTCAGGGAATGCCGTGCCTGCTGTGTGCTTTGCTGCCCGGTGGTCTCTATTTCAGAGCCACTGAAGATCGCCCATTTAATACGGCTGTTTCCACAATCGATTAATAATTTCATGCTTTTCTCAAACTCACATCGCCGCTGATCACGCGCTCTGTCTGACCATTTATATCCATTAATAGTGCTCCCTGCTGATCCACACCGTGCACTGTTCCTGTAATTTCTTCTCCGGCACGCAGGAGCACCGCTTGCTGCCCGAGTAGACAGTCATGCGTGTTCCACTCCGGCAGGAAAGCCGTGAAACCATGTTCCTGATAACGCTGCAACATGATGAGTAGTTCCTTTATCACCCCGCTCGCCAATTCATTGCGACTGATCTTATGCCCTAATAATGTTTCGACATCGGTTCTCGGTTGCTCAATGCCTTCCTGCCTTGCTGGCATTCGCTGGACATTGATTCCGACTCCCAGCACAACATTGCATGGACCTGCAGACTCGCCGCGCATTTCCAGTAGTATTCCAGCAAGTTTTCGCCCATCAACCAGGACGTCATTGGGCCATTTCAGACCCGCATTTTGAATGCCCGTTTTTTCCAGCGCACGAATCAGACCAACGCCCGTCGCAAGACTTAGTCCCATCAGCGTTTCAGGTGAACCCTCAAACCTCCAGCCAACTGAAAGGCAAATACCACTTCCCAGCCGAGACAGCCAATATCTGCCACGTCGACCACGACCACTCTCCTGATATTCTGCCAGCACAACATGCCGATGGATGCTACCGTGACTTATCTGATCCAGAATAATCTCATTCGTAGAGGTTGTCTCAGTGAAGATCTGTAAGTCCTGAATCTCAGACTCGGGGCAAGACTCCAGAATCTTTTCTGCATCGAATAATTCGATCCCGGGAGAGAGTCTGTAACCTTTGCCAGTGACGGCATGAACATCCAGTTGGTAGTCTTGTAAAGTCTGTATATGTTTCCAGATTGCAGCACGACTGATACCCAGCTTTTTCGCCAGTTGTTCTCCGGAATGAAACTTACCATCGGATAGTAATTTCAGTATTTGAAACCGTTGGTGCATATAATCTGTATTCATTAAATTTGTAATGACTCTAGCACAAATGTTTTCGCTACAGCATGACTAGACGTTCAAAAAAAAACGGGATGCGCTTTCGCGCATCCCGTTTTTGACAAACAGGGGGGACTCCCCTTTATACACTCATCACCTCATGATTTTTTGAACTTACCCTTAGTTTTAGTCGTTGCCATCATTTCACTCACATCTGGCAGGTCGCCATTTTTGACCAGACAGCTATAGGTTTCATCGACACCACTTGAGTAGCTATTACCATAATCAGCAAAGTCTTCATCTGCCATCACAGGAACCTGACCTATGGCATAGGATGATTTCAGGAGCCCCATTCCGTCAGTCTTGCCGTTACCGAACATCAGGTGCATCTGTACGTTATCGTTCAAAACCTGATCATAAGGTCCCCAGAGTTTCGGGGAGCTAAAACCACCCCCACCAACGAGCACGTCGAGGATGACTTTTTTGCCCTGATGATAACCGAGAGCACCAAAACCATCGGCTTCATAGTAACTGAATTTTCCACCGCCACATTCAGCCGGGAATTTGAAATCATAGCGATCAACGAAACTGCTTGCGGTCTGATTCGGCATGGTGATACCTCGCGTGCTGACACGCTTCATTTTGCCGGATTCCTTGATTTTCGCAGCTACTCCAAGGATAGCCTGAACTTCGCCGAAGGGCTTCGTCACGAAACGCTTACCATCATGTTGCTGGTAAGCCTTTTCGTTCTGTAACTTCCGCGCTGTAACGTCTACCTGTGGAAGAGCTTCGACTGCAATGTGTGATGCAGCAGCACCAGCTGATCCGATAGTAACGGGATCTGCTGCCAGTCCCTGATTAAGAATCAGGCCAGCACCCAGCGCCAACATAGGCACAATTTGCGCACGCCTCTCAACGCGTGTCTTTTTCATTTCGCTACGCTGATTTTCTTTCAGCCTGAAACCATTTTCTTCTGCGTAGGCAGCAAGATGCGCATAGGCAGTTTGATCCTGTTGTTTCAGTCCTTTCTTATAAACCAGGCAGCGCTCACCGTTGATCAGACATGGGTGCACGGTTGCATTGAATTCCATACCGTTTTCGATTCCCCTTCCATGCATGGCACCAAGAATTTTCTCGGCCCAGGTGGAACGGGTCTCAATAGAGTCGGTGAGTTCTTTTTTGTTGTCCAGGTCCTGCTTATCCATGATGGCGGTAACACTCATTTCTGCTTACCTCGTATTTATTATTCGTGGTGAAACAACCTTTCGGCTATTGCCTATGGTCTGTATATCGGCAGAAATGGGAAAAACTTTAATCAGGCAGGAGTCCACCTCAACGAAGCGGATAATAATTCCAATATTTACAACATGTTACATTTACCGCTAGTTCTTTTTCTTGTCCTCATCATTCTGTGCTGAAGCAGCATCCATTTCATCAGGGTCAAAGATCAGGGATTCATCAAAATTAAAATCATCTGACAGCTCATCTTCAGTCTCTTCATTTGTCTCTTCATTGACCGGAGGGTCCTGCTTATCTACTTCTGAATCTGCTTCGAATATCATTGTCGCGTCATAATTTTTTTCCTCGGCGGCAACAATCTCCTGATCGCCTTCGAAAATCATCGTCTCGGCGTAAACTTGCTGTTCTTCTTCCTCTGGTTCTTCAACAAAGATCAGGGTCTCGTCGTATCTATTTTCGGGTTTTGCCGTGGGCTCGGGCGCTGAGACAGGCTGCTCCGGCTCACCTTCAAAAATCATTGTTTCAGCGTAGGTTTTCTCGGGTTCCGGGGCAGGCTCTGGCTCGCCTTCAAAAATCATCGTTTCAGCGTAGACTTGCTCGGGTACTGCTGACGGCTCTGGCTCTGCCGAAGTTTCGGGTTCACCCTCGAAGATCATTGTTTCGTCGTAGATCTTCTCTTTCTCTGCGTCAGCCGTGACCGTGACATCTTCAGAGCTTAATTCTTCAGGTTCAGAATGCTCTGTTTCCTGCAACATGAGTACCGTCGCATCATCATCGTCGTCCTCGTCATCTTCTGCGTCAGCAGGAGACATTTGCACGACCGGTTCTTTAATTGCCATCGTATCCATGAAGTCATCAAAACTGATCTCTTCATTATTTCCTTCATCAGATTCAGAGAGATTAAACTCGGTGGGGGCTTCTGAATCATGGCCTTCGTCTTGCATTGGCCGAGCAACCGTTTCGTCTTCACTGCCCAAATCGGAATTTGTTATCTCAGGCGGTGTCGTAATATCCTCACTAAAAGACACGGCAGATTGTTTAGAACCGGAGGGTTCCGCGTCTACTCCCACTGGACCAGTCACATCAATGTCTGATGATTGAGTCTCCGCAGATTCAACGCCAAACATTTTATCCAGCTCCGGGTTCGACGTAGGGGCGTTGGTATCCGCGTTAGAGAACACCGTCATGCCCGTGTCAAACATTTCTGGCATAACAAACTCAAACTCATTCTTGTGCAATCGAACCCTGTCACCGTGCTTTAGACGATGAGGCTCGGTGATTTTTTCATCGTTTACGAAGGTACCATTGACGCTATCCTGATCGATTATCCAATAAGCGA
>JBFIID010000203.1:0-5191 GCA_041601415.1 Gammaproteobacteria bacterium | reverse complement strand
TTACTCTGTAACGACCTCACTATCAGTCATCAGAACGGTGCTCTAAGCGTCACCGACAATGGTTGTGAACGGGCGAAAAAACAGTTTGAACGCCCTGTCACTCAGGACAGCCCGCGTCTCAATGGGGAACCAGCCACCTATCAGCAGGCAATCGCCGCTGCAGCAAGTCTGATCAAAAAATCCCGGATGCCCCTGTATGCAGGTCTTGGCACGGATGTGTCCGGCATGCGTGGCATCATGGAACTGACTGACCGCAGCGGAGGGGTCGTCGACCACATGCTCGGCGATGGGTTGTCACGTAATTACCTGGTACTACAGGATCGTGGCTGGATGACCACCACCATGACTGAAATTCGCAACCGCGCCGATCTGATTATCTTTGCCGGGACCGACGCCAGCTCTCATCCACTATTTTTTGACAAGCTGGTATGGAACAAGGAATCCATGTTTGACCTGAAGACGGCAGAACGCGACATCGTCTTCATCGGCAACAAATTAAAAACCGCCGCAGGCACCAGCCCATCGGGTAAAAAAGCCTCAAGAATCAACTGTCAGACACAGCGTATCGGTGAAGTCATGTCGGTCTTGCGTATGCTCATCAATGGCAAGCCTGTCCAGGCGCAAAACATCGGCGGTGCCCGACTCAAAACGCTCGAAAAACTCGCTGCTCAGATGAAAGCAGCCAAATATGGTGTCATCGTATGGGCTCCCGGGACACTGGATTTTCCACATGCCGATCTTGCCATTCAGTCAATCACCGAACTGGTTAAGGATCTCAATCTGACCACCCGTTTTGGTGGCTTCCCTCTCGGTGGCAATGAGGGGGGGCTCAGCAGCGCAAATGTCTGCGCATGGCAAAGTGGCTATCCGTTACGCACCAGCTTCGGCAAAGGCCACTCCCGTTATGAGCCAAGTCAGTACTCCACCGCTGCAATGCTGGAATCTGGTCAGGCCGACCTGCTCTTCTGGGTCTCCAGCGTCTCGACCGGACAGCTACCGCCGGAGACAAAACTGCCAGCCATTGTGCTCGGCGAACCCGGCATGAAGCTGACGTTTACGCCCGATGTTTTCATTCCGGTCGGCACTGCGGGCATCGATCATAAGGGTCAGATGATTCGCGGTGATGTCGTCGTATCGCTACGTCTCCGTAAACTCAGAGAGAGTGACGTACCCACAGTCCAGGCTGTTTGTAATGACATCCTCGGTCTACTCTAAGCCCGTTCAAAGGTACAATTATGTTGATTAAATTATCAGGCGGTACAGTAGTAGATCCAGCGAACGGGATAGACGGTGTGGTGCAGGACATCTACATCAGAGATGGTGTCATCATTAAGCCAGATGTGAATGATCGTGTACATCAAGAGTATGACCTGAGAGGTCATATCGTGATGGCCGGGGCGATTGATATCCACACCCATATTGGCGGCGGTAAGGTCAATATTGCCAGGGTCATGTTGCCTGAGGATCATCGCGATAATCCCGACAGTATTTCCAGCCTGACCCGCTCCGGTTGCGGTCATGCTGCGCCTTCCACCCTGACTGCCGGTTATCGCTACGCAGAGATGGGCTATACGAGTTGTTTTGAACCCGCCATGTTGCCGATGAACGCCCGTCAGGCGCACATGGAGATGGCCGATACCCCCATCGTCGATAAGGGGGCCTATGCCATGCTCGGCAGTGATGACCTGTTACTGCGAATGATGGCCGCCAAACATGATCAGAAGGCCATCAACGACTACATTGGCTGGACTTTAAATGCCACCCAGGCAATGGCCATGAAGGTGGTTAACCCCGGTGGTATTAGCGCTTTCAAATTCAACCAGCGCGAACTGGACCTGGACGAGCAGAACGCCTACTACGGTGTTACCCCAAGGCAGGTGATAAAATCCCTGTCCCGGGGTCTTTATGAGCTTGGTGTCCCTCACCCGCTGCACATACATGGCTGTAATCTTGGTGTGCCTGGCAACATACAAACCACCCTGGACACCATCACCGGGGCTGAAGGTCTGCCGATACACCTGACACATATTCAATTTCACAGCTACGGAACTGAAGGGGATAGAAAATTCTCATCCGGTGCCGCAGAACTTGCCGAAGTGGTGAATAGAAGCGAGAACGTCTCCATCGATGTCGGTCAGATCCTGTTTGGTCAAACCGTGACAGCATCGGGCGACAGCATGGCGCAGCATCACAATCACGCCCATGCGAAACCGAACAAGTGGGTCGTAATGGATATTGAATGTGATGCCGGTTGTGGCGTACTGCCATTCAAATACACCGACAAGAATTTCGTTAACGCCCTGCAATGGGCAATCGGACTCGAAATTTTTCTGTTGGTTAACGACCCGTGGCGGGTATTCCTGACCACCGATCATCCTAACGGCGCACCATTCACCAGTTATCCGCACCTGATTCGCCTGCTGATGGATCGTAGTTTCCGCAATCAGATGCTGTCCCGCATCGACCCCGATGCTGCCGCCTTAAGTACACTGGGGAGCATCGACCGGGAATACAGCCTGTACGAGATAGCCACGATGACGCGTGCCGCACCGGCGCGTAGCCTGGGCATGAAGAACAAGGGGCATGTTGGTGTCGGAGCCGATGCAGACATCACTATATACAAACCACAGGACAATAAGGAACGTATGTTTGAAAAGCCTGTGTATGTCTTCAAGGGCGGTGAACTGGTGGCGAAAAACGGTAAGATAGTAAAAGTCACACATGGCGCCACCCATGTAGTGAAACCTGATTTTGATAAGGGCATTGAGAAGCTGGTACGTGACTACTACGATCGTTTCCATACGGTGAAGATGGAGAACGCAGCCATTGATGATGATGAAATTGTTGACGACGGTGTTGGCGCATTAAAAGTGCATGCCTGTCATCCGGGAGGCCGCGCATGAAGATTAACGGTGTCCTGATCGACAATACGTTTGCAGAGGCCTTTCCGATGCGGGCCACGCGGATCATTATTACCGCACAGAATCTTGAATGGGCTTATCACTCGGCCAATGCGATGACCGGTTTTGCCACCTCGGTGATCGCCTGTGGTTGTGAATCAAGTATCGAGAGAGAATTAAAGCCGTCTGAAACACCCGACGGTCGCCCCGGTATCGCCGTGTTGTTATTCACCATGTCCAGCAAGGACATGATCAAGCAGATCCAGAATCGTGTTGGACAATGTGTACTCACCGCACCGACCTCGGCCTGCTTTAACGGCATGCCGGATGGCGACAAGGTACCGCTTGGCAAAAACCTGCGCTTCTTCGGTGACGGCTTTCAGATCTCGAAGAAGCTCAACAACACCCGTTACTGGCGTATCCCGGTGATGGATGGCGAATTCGTGGTGGAAGAAAATGCCCGTATGAGTAAGGCCATAGGTGGAGGTAATTTCCTGATCCTGGCAGAAACGCAGGAACAGGCACTCGCCGCCTCCGAAAAGGCCATCAGGGCGATGCGTAAAATACGCAATGTAATCATGCCGTTTCCTGGTGGTGTCGTACGTTCAGGTTCCAAAGTCGGTTCCAAATACCCTTCCCTGCCCGCCTCCACCAATGACGCATTTTGCCCCAGCCTGAAAGGCATGGTTAAAACCGATCTCTCAGAAGAAATAGGATCAGTGATGGAGATTGTGATTGATGGTCTGGATCAGGATTCGATCAAACAGGCCACGCGGGTTGGTATTCAGGCGGTCTGTTCTCTCGGTCTTAAGAAAGGTATTCACCGTATTAGTGCGGGTAACTATGGTGGCAGCCTCGGCCCCTATCATTTCCATCTGAGGGAGATAATGTCATGAGTGTACTGACGCTCACCCTGATCCAGAAACCGGTACAGAATGTCGACATGTCTCCACTGATACCTGAGCGCCTGGCGGGTAAAAGCCTGGAGACTATCGGTCGCATGCGTCTAAGCTCTGGGAACAAAAAAATCGCCGTTAAACAGCTCTTTGAACTTGAAGGTGAAGCTGGTGATAGTTTACAGATTAACAAGGCCACAGAACGTCTTGAATTAATCGGTGCAGGCATGACAAGCGGCAGCATTGACGTGCGTGGAAACGCGGGTGATTATCTGGGCTTTGCCATGCAGGCGGGCCGAATCAAATTAAAAGGTAACGCCGCTGACTGGCTGGGTAGCAACATGAAAAATGGTCACATCGAAGTCACTGGCAACGTCGGTGACTATATGGCTTCGGCGCGCCCAGGTGATCCGCAGGGCATGAAAGGCGGTGTTATTCATGTGCGTGGAAATGTCGGCGCCCGCCTCGGTGACCGCATGCGACGAGGCATGATCGCTATTGAGGGTGATACCGGTGACTACTGTGGCGCGAGAATGCTGGCGGGAACCATCGTGGTGCTCGGTCAGGTGGGTGAATTCCCGGGTTACGCGATGAAGCGAGGCACCCTGCTGATGACACAAAAACCCGTATCTATTCCGGCGAGTTTTAATTTTTGTGGTAAATACAAACCCGTATTCCTGGGCTTAGTATTCCGTGACCTGATTAATTTAAGCAAATCATTTAAAGCATATAAGGACTTTCTACCTACAGTGGAGCGTTACGCTGGCGATCTTTCGTGGGATGGTAAGGGTGAAATTCTAATTATGCATAAGGCCCATTGAGGAAGCACGACAGATGAACAGACTTAAAAACAGAATGGGGCAATTTAGAGGGTATGGTGCCAGTCAGAAAAGCCTGCAGGAGATTAAGGAATTGCTTGGCGATATGCCGAGGCGAAAAGATCTGCTGATTGAATACCTGCATCTCATACAGGACAAATATAAGCATATCTCACTGGCGAATATTGTCGCCCTGGCAGACGAACTGAAACTCTCACAGACGGAAGTCTACGAAGTAGCGACCTTCTATCATCACTTCGACGTGGTAAAACCCAAGGATAGCGTACCACCTGCATTAACGGTTCGCGTCTGTGAGTCAATGAGCTGTGAGATGAACAATGCTCATGGATTAATTGATGATCTGAAAAAATCACTCGGCGACGGAATAAGAGTACAGGCGGTTCCCTGCGTGGGTCGTTGTCACGATGCACCTGTCGCCGTGGTCGGCACCAACCCCATCGCGAATGCCACAACAGACAATGTTCAGCAGGCGGTCAACAACAATCTCACCGATCATAAACCCGATACCTATACTGACTATGCCCAATACCAGCAGGCAGGTGGCTATGCACTGCTA
>JBFIID010000202.1:0-5195 GCA_041601415.1 Gammaproteobacteria bacterium | reverse complement strand
GTAATTCCACGGCGAGCGGCAATGCCAGATCCCATACCGCGGGCCTGGCCAAGATATTCTGTGACATTAGGTAAACGTGATACCAGTACATCAATGATCGCAGAGCTGCTCAATGCAGGATCAAGCACCAGGCCAGAATTTTGACTCAATTTTTCGAATAATTTATAGACTCTGGCGATGAGTGCCGTATGTGACGCAAACACTTCACTTGCCGGTCCGTCAAAGGCACGTGCCCGTAGACTCATCCACTCTGTTCGGATCGTGCGCCAGTCTGATTGCACCCCGAGCTGTTCACCGAGTTGTGCATCAAGCCTGTCAATTGAGGTCAGATCCTTGTCGAGTTGTTCGCGCTTGGCCAGGATTCTGGGTTTAAATTCTTCTGCACCATTCAAATAGGCATTGGTCATTCCTCGATGCTGAGGTAAATGCTGGTAGACCTGTCTTACGGCCTGAATGTAATCCAGCCCCGTCTGTTCCAGCTCTGCTGTCTTTATCTGTGTGCTGAACTGGCCGATCAAGAGTGCCATATACACAAACAAAGGAATGAGAAAGGTTACAAATATCAGCAACATCTTTTTGGGGTAGCTGAGACGGCCCATCAGGGCGGTCACAGGCCTCAATATGACTTCCATGGTTCTCTCCGTGATAACTCCACTCTGGCTTTGTCGGCAGCGGGAACTAATCCTTTAGTCGATGCAAGCAGACCCCGTCGGGCGATAAATTGTTTTGTTAGTCAACGGAGAGGTGTAAAGTCTGGCCTGCATAAATGGAATTAAGGCACTGGAAAGTATTAAATGCATACACTTTCTGGACACTGCCTCTATACAAGGTGCTTGATTGTGGTTTTTATTAGTACTTTTACTAATACTCGCCCAACACCGCATCTGCATAAAGGGAATCAATAACATGTCTCAGCTATTCAAAGTTCGTGGCTTCCTCGCCTTCCTGGTGATGGTCTTTTTCAATGCCTTCGTTGACCTTGGGCATAAAATCATTATTCAAAATACGGTCTTCAAAATTTATGACGGTCAGGAGTTAATCACCCTCACTGCCATCGTCAATGCCCTGATCCTGCTGCCATTCATCATGTTCCTCTCCCCTTCGGGGTTCTGTTCGGACAAATACCCAAAAAACAAAGTCATGCGCGTCAGCGCATGGATCGCGGTCGCGCTGACACTCTGTATTACCCTGTTTTATTACCTCGGACTGTTCTGGCCTGCGTTTGCAATGACCTTCATGCTGGCCCTGCAAAGCGCATTCTATTCACCCGCCAAATATGGCTATATCAAAGAACTGGGCGGCAAGGACAATCTTGCTGCCGCTAATGGACTGGTACAGGCCTTTACGACGGTTGCAATCCTTGCCGGCATTTTCGTCTTCAGTCTGTTGTTCGAACATTACCTGGAGGGGGTTGCTTTTCAGGATAGCCAAACTGTGCTGGAATCCATTGCACCCATCGGCTGGGGTCTGGTCGTATTTAGTCTCTTTGAGTTAATCCTCGCCTATCGATTACCAGAAACTCAGTGCAAGGATGAGAAGATGCTATTCGACTGGCAGGCCTACAAAAGCGGCAGTTACCTTAAGAATAATCTGCAGGTAGTACTGAAGCGAAAAGTTATCTTTCTGTCTATTGTCGGACTTTCCATCTTCTGGTCACTTTCACAGGTAATTCTTGCTGCCTTCCCAGCCTACGCAAAAGAGACCATGGGAATCCTTGATACCCGCTTGATTCAGGGTGCAATGGCCTGCGCGGGTATTGGTATTATTATTGGTTCTATCATTGCTGGCAGAGTCTCAAAACGCCATATCGAGACAGGGCTGATTCCGGTCGGCTCAATTGGTATCGCCATCTGCCTGTTCATCATTCCCGGTCTGAATACGATTTCCGCACACACGATTAATTTCCTGCTATGGGGCATCCTCGGTGGAATTTTAATCATTCCACTCAATGCCCTGATTCAGTTCTATTCCAGGGAACATGAAATGGGGCGCGTGCTGGCCGCCAACAATCTAATCCAGAATGTTGTGATGCTGGCATTCCTTGGTCTGACCGTGGTGTTTTCGATGATGGGCCTGGACAGCATCGATCTCTTCCGGTTACTCACTGTAGTCGCTGTCATCGGCACCCTTTATACACTCTATAAATTACCGCAATCACTTGTTCGCTTTATGGTCAGTGTCATTCTTGGCCGTCGATATAGCCTGGAGGTAATTGGCTTCAAGAACATTCCTGAAACCGGTGGGGTGCTGATGCTGGGTAACCACATTAGCTGGATCGACTGGGCCATTGTGCAAATGGCCTCACCCAGGCCAGTGCGCTTTGTGATGGAACGCAGCATCTACCAGCGCTGGTATTTAAAATGGTTTCTGGATCTGTTTGGCGTAATACCTATCTCCAGCGGTTCCAGTAAATCTGCACTCACGTCGATTACGGACTTATTGAATAAAGGTGAAGTTGTTTGCCTGTTCCCGGAAGGAACCATTAGTCGTTCAGGACAGCTCTCCGAATTTCAACGGGGTTATGAAAAAGCCGCTGAAAATGCGCGGGGGGTAATCCTGCCCTTTTATATGCGCGGTCTCTGGGGCAGCTGGTTCTCACGCTCCAGCGCCAAATTGAAAACATTGCGTTCGAGAGGCATTAAGCGCGACATCATTGTTGCCTTCGGCGAAGCGCTCCCGATAGAGACAAAAGCTGAAGTTCTTAAGGCTCGAGTATTCGATCTATCCATTACTACCTGGCAACTACATACCCGTGAATTACCCACCCTGCCTGTTGCCTGGCTGGAAACGGTAAAACGCATGAATACTGAAACGACAGTAGTCGATACCATCGGTGAGCCCGTTAATTATCATCAGTTTGCTGCCGCAACGATTAATTACTCGAAACTGATCAGACGTAATAGCCCGGAACAGAATATAGGTATCCTGCTACCGACCAGCAGTGCTGGCGTGCTCGCAAACATGGCCTGCCTGCTGTCAGGCAAGACTGTGGTTAACCTCAACTTCACCGCCAGTAAGGAGGCTCTGATCTCGGCACTCAAAAAGGCCGAAATCAAAAGTATTTATACATCAAGGAAGTTCCTGCAAAAACTGGAGAAAAAAGGCATCGACCTGAACGAACTATTCGCCAGCACAACGGTTTTTTACATGGAAGATCTACAGCAACAGATCAGCAAGCCTGCGTTAATCAGCACACTCGTGATGGTCAAGTGTTTGCCGTTATTCATACTGCGAGCATTTTTCTGTAGAACGGTGCCACTGGAAAGTCCCGCAGCCATCCTGTTTTCCAGTGGTAGTGAAGGTGAACCCAAAGGCGTGATGCTCAGTCATCGCAACATCATGGCGAACCTGAAACAAATCTCTGATGTTCTAAACACCGAAGACAGCGATGTGGTGATGGCAAGCCTGCCTTTATTCCACGCCTTCGGTTTAACCGTAACGACGTTCCTGCCCCTGATAGAAGGGTTACCGATTGTCTGTCATCCTGATCCTACCGATGCGGTAAACATTGCCAAAGCCATTGCACGCTATCGCGCGACAATATTCTGCGGTACGTCTACCTTCCTGCGACTCTATACGAAGAATCGTCGTGTACACCCTCTGATGCTGGATTCGCTACGCATCGTTGTGGCCGGCGCAGAAAAACTCAACGATGATGTTCGTCAGGCCTTCAAGCTAAAATTCAACAAGGAAATTTACGAAGGTTATGGCGCGACAGAAACGACGCCGGTTGCCAGCGTTAACATACCCGACCATCTGGATACGCGTTTCTGGAAAGTACAGTCAGGTTCACGTTTGGGTACTGTAGGAATGCCTCTGCCTGGTAGCAGCTTCCGCATTGTTGACCCTGTCAGCCTGGAACAATTAACAACAGATGAAGACGGATTGATCCTGATTGGCGGCACACAGGTCATGCTCGGTTATTTGCATGATGAGGAGAAAACCGCAGACGTTATCGTCGAACTGGATGGTCAACGCTGGTATAAAACAGGAGACAAGGGACATCTGGATGCGGATGGTTTCCTCACCATTGTGGATCGCTATTCACGATTTGCAAAACTGGGCGGTGAGATGATCAGTCTTACTGCTGTTGAAGAACAAGTGCGTGAAACGCTGCAGGATCCAGAACTGGATCTGGTGGCGGTGAACCTGCCAGACGAAAAGAAAGGCGAAAAAATCGTTCTTCTCATAACTAGCGAGATCGCGATGACTGATCTAAAGAAAGCCATGCTGGATCACAACATTAACCCGCTATTCATTCCCTCTGATCTAATCCTTGTCAATGAGGTACCTAAACTTGGCAGCGGCAAGACTGATTTCAATACGGCTAAACGCCTGGCCGCTGCATGAGGAATTAACTGTAACAACCCAACAATAAAGGGGCTATGAAAGCCCCTTTATTGTACATGCCACGCTAGCTTAGCTTGCGCTTTATATTCTTAAACTGTCTTTAAAAAAATAGCGTGCAGGTCGTCGATGACTAAAGTAAATTGCAGCGCAATCTGGACATCATGTTGCATGTGTATGGGACATGAGGTACTACGCGCTGACGATCATCGAAAAAGAATCTATCGATCTGATCATTACCGACAGACGCTCGCCGGTAATGGATGGCATGAGACTGTTACAGACATTGCATCAACGTGATATCAACATCCCCACAATCAAGATAACCGCGCATGACACCGTTTCGTCTGCGGTTGAGGTTATGAAGTATGTAGAGGTAAATTATTTCCTTCGACCATTCGAAATCGAGACTATCTAACGGACTAATCAATCAGCTTAATCGTAACCGTCAGTTCACCCGAGTTATCAAAGAAGAAAGCGGGCGCGTCATTCGACATCATATACAGCGTGCCATCCTTATCTGCCGTAAAGGTGAATTCCGTGCCGATATAAAATGCCAGTGCCTGCTGGCCAATCTTGCCGATTAATGCCGCATGCGATCTTCCGGCGACAGTCTGATTGCCCAGATCCCAGCAAGTAACGTTATACAGCCCCTCTCCCGTTGCGTCGGTGATACCGCACAACCCACCCAGATGCCAGGTGCCTGAGGCGGTGATCCGATAGGTACTACCTCGCTGGATTGCCACTCCACTGTTCTGCCATTTATCCAGCTCCGAACGCACCGGAACTGAAACCTGATTACCGCGCACAGTCTCCAGATCCTGTGCACTGACATTATCAAGGAAGGG
>JBFIID010000201.1:0-5211 GCA_041601415.1 Gammaproteobacteria bacterium | reverse complement strand
TGGTCAACTGCCAGAACCCGGATACCACCGAACAGCAATACATGGACATTATCCATAACAAGACCGCGAAACTGTTCGAGGCCGCCTCACGACTGGGCGCCGTCGCCTGCGAGGGAGATGCAAAGCTTGAACAGGCGCTGGCCGAATACGGCATGCATCTCGGTACCGCGTTTCAGATCATTGATGACGTACTGGACTACAGCGCCAGTGCCGATGAACTGGGCAAAAATATCGGCGACGATCTGGCCGAGGGCAAACCTACCCTGCCACTACTGTATGCGATGTGGAACAGTGGTGAGAAAGATGCCGCACGCATTCGCTATGCGATAGAACACGGGGACACAGAACACATTGATGAAATCTCCAGTATTATTGAATCGACCGGGGCCATAAAGTACACTGCCGGCCTTGCAAGACAGGAAGCAGAACTGGCTATCAGCCGTCTCGATCTGCTACCCGCTTCACCTTACCGTGAGGCGCTCAAGGCACTTGCAGAGTTTTCCGTCAGTCGTGGTTCCTGACTTACCATCAGCTTCATGGAAGGCATAGATTCCGGGGCTGTAAATCGGGGTGTAGCTCAGCCTGGTAGAGCACTGCCTTCGGGAGGCAGGGGTCGTAGGTTCAAATCCTGTCACCCCGACCAGAATCATAAAAAAGCTCACTGTTCTCTAGTGGGCTTTTTTATGATTAATCGATTGAGCGAGGAATTGAACCGGAGAACCAGGTTCACAATATTGCCGGACGTAATATTGAACAACGCGATAGCGTTGGCCCGAAGGGCGGAGCACAGGGATGTGCGGAGTAAATCCTGTCACCCCGACCAATCAACCTCACGACGATACGATCCAAGCTAACGATGTCTGCACAACTTCCTGCGTCAACCAGCCCCCAGGCATCGGCATCCGCCGACGATCAGGCCTATCAAAAACACATTCTGCAGGGCGTCTCGCGCACCTTTGCCCTGACCATTCCACAGCTTCCGGATGGTCTGCGTGATGCCGTGAGCAATGCCTATCTGCTGTGTCGCATTGCCGATACCATTGAGGATGACAATGCGCTGGATGATGCGCAAACGCGTGAGTTTTCCGATCGCTTTATTCGCGTGGTCGAAGGCACTGAATCTGCAGCAGAATTTGCCGACGCCCTCTACCCCCTGCTCTCTGAACAGAGCATTGAGGCAGAACACGATCTCATCCGCCACACCCCGGCGGTAATGCGCATCACCCACAGCTTTAATCCAGTCCAGCAACAGGCACTGCAACGTTGTATTCGTATCATGGCCCACGGCATGGCCGACTATCAGGATGCCGAGACCCCGGATGGCCTGAAAAACCTGGCTGCCATGGATGACTACTGTTATTACGTCGCCGGCGTGGTTGGTGAAATGTTAACCGACCTGTTCTGTGATTATTCGACGGAGATTAATCAGCAACGCGGCGCATTAATGTCGCGTGCAGTCTCGTTTGGACAGGGTCTGCAGATGACCAATATCCTCAAGGATATCTGGGACGATCAGGCGCGCGGCGCCTGCTGGTTACCTCAGGATATCTTCGCAGCACACGGAGTGGAGTTGCGCACTATACAGCCGGGTAGTGGAGACGCCGGTTTTGAAAATGCCCTGGGCGAGTTGATCGCAGTGGCCGCCGATCACCTGCGTGATGCACTGGACTATACCCTCTTGATTCCCGCCCATGAGAAAGGCATTCGACGCTTTTGTCTGTGGGCCATTGGCATGGCCGTACTGACTCTGGACAAACTCAATAGCCATCGTGATTTTGCCGATGGCAGTGAGGTCAAGATCTCACGCAACAGCGTAAAGGCCACCATTTTCTGCACCAACCTGTTGGTCAGCCAGGATCGCCTGCTAAAAATGCTGTTTAATTTCAGTGCCCGAAAATTGCCCCGATCCAGCAATCATGCGAGACTTCGCAGCCGTACTAGAGAGGCCTGACTGGATCAGGTTTCAACCCGTTAGACGATGGATTCAAGGTAGACAGCATGCAGGTACAAGCCCGCTTCAAACTCTCCGATGCTGAAGGCACCGACACGTCGCCCCACCAGCAACGCACGAGTCTGGAAGATGCGATTCGGGATGCACGCGAGGCACTGGTTTCACATCAGAATGAAGATGGCCACTGGGTCTACGAGCTGGAGGCCGATTGCACTATTCCGGCCGAATATATTCTGATGAACCACTTCGTCGATGAGATCGACGATGAACTGGAGCAGGATATTGCCAACTATCTGCGCATGCGTCAGGACGAAAACGGTGGCTGGCCGCTGTTTTATGGCGGTGACTTCGATATCAGTTGTTCGGTAAAAACCTACTATGCATTGAAGATGGTCGGCGATGATGTCAATGCCGAACATATGGTACGTGCCCGCAACCTGATCCTGAACCATGGCGGTGCCGCCCACAGCAATGTTTTCACACGCATCCTGCTCGCTTTGTTTGAACAGGTTCCCTGGCGCGCCACCCCCTTTATCCCCGCCGAAGTCCTGTTACTGCCCAAATGGTTTCCGTTCCATATCAGCAAGGTTTCCTACTGGTCGCGCACGGTCATGGTACCGCTGTTTATTCTGTGTACCCTGAAGCCCAAAGCCGCCAACCCGCGTGGTATAGATGTCCGCGAACTGTTTACTACCCCACCGGAAGACGAGCAGCATTATTTTCGCGTGACGACGCCACTCAGTCGCGCTTTCCTGTTACTGGATCGCGTCGGTCGCTGGGCAGAAAAACTGGTTCCTGAATCGATTCGCCGCATTTCGGTAAAGAAATGCGAGGACTGGTTTAAACAACGTATGAACGGTGACTACGGCATCGGCGGGATTTTCCCTGCCATGGTGAATGCCTTTGAGTCACTGGTGATCCTCGGTTACGCGAAGGATGATCCGATCCGTATTCAGGCGCGTAAGGCAATTGATAACCTGATCGTGCGTCGTCCGGGTCTCGCCTACGTGCAACCCTGCACCTCACCGGTGTGGGATACCGCGCTGGCCTGCCAGACCCTGATCGACACCGACCGTGAACAGCCGGGTAGTGAGCTCGAAAAAGGCTATCACTGGCTGTCAGCCAATCAATTGAGTGATGAACCGGGTGACTGGCGCGAGGCACGACCGAATCTGGCGGGTGGCGGCTGGGCCTTCCAGTTCAGCAATTACTACTACCCGGATCTGGACGACACCTCGATGGCCGCCTGGGGTATGTTTCGTTTTGATCGCGAACGCTATCGTGAAAACATCGATCGTGCGGCCAACTGGGTTGCCGGCATGCAATCAAAGGGTGGCGGCTTCGGTTCCTTCGAGGTCGACAATACCCAGTATTATCTGAATTCCATTCCTTTTGCCGATCACGGTGCGCTCCTTGATCCGCCCACCGAGGATGTCACCGGGCGCTGTATCGCCCTGCTGAGCCTCGCCGATCGGGAAAAATATGCCGATACCCTGCGTGATGCGATCAGTTACCTGAAACAGGAACAACAGGCCGATGGCTCCTGGTATGGACGCTGGGGAACCAACTATATCTATGGCACCTGGTCGGTACTGACCGCACTGGAAGAAGCCGGCATTGACCCGCAGGAAGACTGGGTGCGTCGCGCGGTTGGCTGGTTGCAGGAAACCCAGAACGAAGACGGCGGCTGGGGCGAAAGCAATGACAGTTATTATCCACCACAGCATCGACGCCCATTCCGGAGTACCTCATTCCAGACCGCCTGGGCACTGCTGGCCCTGCTCGCCGTGGGCGAGGCAAACACCGAGACAGTCAAACGCGGAATAGATTTTTTACTTCGTCACCAACAGTGTGATGGGGTCTGGCACAGCCAGTATTACACCGCACCGGGCTTTCCCCGCGTGTTCTATCTGCGTTACCACGGCTATAGCAAATACTTCCCTCTCTGGGCGCTGGCCCGTTACCGCAATCTGACCGCAAACCAGGCTGCCTGACAATCCGGTGACACAGCAAGCAGTCAATCAACTGACCGGCGTGGTGGTTGCCCTGTGCGCCGAAGCGAACTGTCTGACCAACTCATCGGTTCCCGTGGCAACACCTTTCCGGCACAGAAATCTGCTCATCTACGTCGCTGGAATGGGAGCGGAGAATGCGAGTCATGCCGCGCAGGTATTAATTGATGCGGGTTGTCAGCGCCTGCTTAGCTGGGGTACGGCCGGTGCCCTGATGACGAACTTACGCAGTGGCGATCTGTTGATCCCGACCTATGTCATCAATGCCGAAGGCTGTCATTTAGAGACACACACTGAGTGGCGCGAAAAATTTGTCTCGCTTATCAATCGTCCCGCACAGTCAGGCCCTCTGTTATCCAGCCCGGAGGTATTAAGTACAGCGACCCGGAAACAGCAGGCACAGCAGAACTCGGACGCCATTGCCGTCGACATGGAAAGCGCCGCAATCGCCAGACTTGCCATACAACATTCAATACCATTCATGACCATTCGCACGGTGGTCGACACGGCAGAAATGTCGGTACCAGACTACGCGCTGCAGACCATTGACCGCTATGGACGGAGTCGGCCACTGAAAACCCTGTGCGCTATTGCCCGTCACCCGACCAGCCTGGCGGCTCTAATAAAACTCGGCAGCGCCTTCAAACAGGCCCTTCGGACCCTGAAAGATATCGCCCCTGTTCTGACGCCGGAAGACACTGTCCATGCGTCCGTCTGAACGCAGACTGCTGGCGCTCTGCACCCATGTCAGCCAGCGCTATGCGCTGCAGGTCGTCATCTTTGCGATACTGGTAACGGTGCTGTCTCTGTATTACACGATAAACACGATTGGGATTAACACCGACACCGCTGACATGATCTCGGATCAATTACCCTGGCGGCAGGATTACATCCAGTACAAAAAGGACTTCCCACAATATTCGAACCTGATCGCCATCGTCATTGATGCACAGAC
This sequence comes from Gammaproteobacteria bacterium, assembly GCA_041601415.1. Taxonomy (GTDB): domain Bacteria; phylum Pseudomonadota; class Gammaproteobacteria; order JBFIID01; family JBFIID01; genus JBFIID01. Next base: position 293 of record JBFIID010000201.1, on the reverse strand, counting down.
ACCCGATCAGGTACAGGACGCGGCGCTCGCGCTCGGTAGCGAACTGGCCGCCAATACTGAGCAGTTTGACTGGATCTACCTCGGTGCCAATGATCGTTTCTTCAGACAACAGGGGCTGCTTTATCTGGAGCCGGAGGAACTGGAAGATCTGGCCGACAGTCTGGCCGAGATGCAACCTTTCATGGCACGCCTGCAACAGGATCAAAGTCTGCGTGGGCTGTTTGGTCTGCTCAGTGAGGCCATTACTGAAAGTGAAACGAATCAGCAGTTGAATCTGGAGACGGTCTTTTCCG
>JBFIID010000200.1:0-5217 GCA_041601415.1 Gammaproteobacteria bacterium | reverse complement strand
TAGCTGGTTTGGTTTTAAGATCATGTCGCGCCGATCTTCTGTACCACTAACTGCTGCCTATCTGCTTTCGACATTGACGTTATTGGTGCCAGTACGGGACACATTGTTTTCGTCTATTATCGCCGGTGTCAGTGTCTTGCTAGCACTCATTTTTGTTACGAAATTGACCGCAAGGGATACAAGCCTTAGAACTATGGAAGGCTTGTTTGCGCGATCACTGCTTTTCATAGCGCCAGTGATAATGCTGACACGCAGCTTATGGTTGTATCAGGCTGACGCGATGATCTACAGCATAATTGCAGCAACAGCATTCATGACCTTGAGACACAGTTCATTACTGTTATCCGTAAGTAACAAATATCGTAAGGTGATGGAGTTTCTCTCAATACCAGTGGTTTTTCTGTTCGCAGCCACTGCAACAGAGTCGAGTGTGGCTGGAATGACTACAGAGTTTATGTTGCCAGCTTTTGCCTTTTTCTTAGCGCTACCCATGCTGGATCTGGCAAGACGATCAGAGGTTTTAAGAAGAGTGGTTTTGTCTATAACCGGGTTGGTAGTCAGTATAAGTTTTTTAATGCAGCTAGGTATTTATGGAGGAATTGTTAACGGTTTAAGTTGTGCAGTTATCGGCATGCTGGTGATATTTATGGGTATTGGTTATAAATTAAAACCGATGACGATGACTGGTTTGATTACTCTAATAGTTGCCCTCGTTTACGATCTCTCTGAGATTATAAACATGGTTGATCTGTTTAGCTGGACGAGTCTTGCGGTGACGGGAGTACTGGCAATCATCATTGCTTCTATCATTGAGCGGCATGGTGTCACCCTGAAATTACATTTTGATAATACCCTGAAAAACATAGAGTCAAGAATGGCCTGATCGTCTTTGCGTGAGGTGTATTCAATGCCAGTACTGCTTCTTCAGTACTGGCATTTTTTTTATCTCCGATAAAATCTTAGTGTTGAAGGAAGGTTCCTGGCCCACTGCTGTGGTTCGAAGGGCTGCTTAAGTTTGTGTTCTCTGAGAGGATCTGTGGCGAGACATTGATTAACCACTCGTAATCCAGATATCCCCGCGCGGTAGAGATCTTAAGTCGATCCCGTTTAGGTTCCAAACTTTGATAGGTTTCTTTTTCTACCTGCAGACTTTCAGTTTCGTGCATAGGTCGCCAGGATTTTACAGTCACGATGTAGGTTGTACTGTTTTTTGAGTGTCTGATGTTTTTATACAATACCGGCATGTTATGTTCCTCCACAGACGAGTTATCTAATTGACCATTGGCGAACAAGGCCATGCCGAAAACCAGTGGCGGGAAACCCAGCATGCTAACCAGGCCGATATGTCCCAGATCTCGGTGCGCAGAAGAACGTTTTTTAAGAACAATAAAAGCTAGCGATAGATAGAAGAATGTAAGTGCCAGAGAGAAAGGGAAGGAGGTCTTAAAAAAATCCCAGCTATCGAGTGGCATGTAAACATTGATGGAATAGAACATTAATCCCAGGCCTGCAAATAGAATCAGCCAGGCAAGAAGAATCATCAGTAATCTAAAGCTTTTCCACACAAATAGGCCTCCACCTTCTCGTCCAGGAGCGGTGCTTGCAAGGTTGCGTGAAAGTTTAAGCAGTTTTTCTAGATTGCTCCTAATAAATGTTGGTTGCGAGAAATTTCCGGTACTAAAGGGCCTGCTTTCCACTTCTAATGCCTTGCCATTGTGACTGAGACGAGTGAAACCCTGTTCAAAAAGATGGGTAATGATTGCGCGGTTTTCAGGATTAAAAAGAAAGTTTTCCATCAAAGAAGGTGAGTGTGTATGTATATACGCAAGCTGATCAAATGCCTCATCTCCGGTCTGTAGTTCCTGACTGATACCAAGCTTTTTAGCCGCTTTATCGCCTTTGTTTTCACGGGTAATGCGGAAGTCGGCATCGATTATAGAAGGCAGCCATAGTCGTAAGCTTGGTGGAATATCATCGCCCTGATGTCCATATCGACCATCGACTTTTTCATGAAACTGAATAAAGACTGGATTGCCTTCCAGATCCCCTGCATACGTGATTCCATGCTTTAGATCATCGGTATTGAAACTCTCTAGTGAAATAGGAAAGTCAGTGTTATGACGAAGTAGGTAGAAAGTGGCTATGCTGCCAATAACGAGAATGACTGTTGCCGCAACGAAGAGTATTACAGTGCTCAAGTTAATTGATTCCGAAGATGAGAAGAGGTTTAAACGATGAGTATAGCAGTGTGATCAGGAAATTATTTCAGTTAACCTTCCGTGCAGCAGATGGGTGGAACCAGCTATATTATTCCCTCAAATTAATTCCAATTGTAATTCGGCATAGGACTCATTTGTAATCTCAAATGCTCTGACAACAGGTGTGTCTGATTGTAACGAAGCAATTAAATAGATAGCTCCCGGATAGTTCGCCAATTTGAGATCTGTTTCAGAGGGCAGTGCCTCAGAGTTCGGATGGGAATGATAGATAGCCTGAAGCTCCTGACTGGATTCACGCATGGCACGCATTGCATCAATCTGTGAGTGTGGTTCCATCAGGAAAGCGGTAGCAGGTTCAGTTGCTATGTTATCGACACGGTAAAGTGCCTGTCTACCATTCACATCTACCCCGATCAGGCCACAGACCTCCTGACTTGCTGTTTCGAGGCAATGGTTTAACAGTTGTTGATGTATAGAAACACTTAGAGCATACCGACTCATACCTGCGGGTTGCAGACCGGGCATTTCGGATCTTTGCGTAACGTCATGCTATGCCATTCCATTCCCTGACCATCCAGCAACAGCAGACGCCCCTCGAGGCTTTGCCCCACGCCCATGATGACCTTCATTGCCTCCATGGCCTGAATGCTACCAATGATGCCGAGTAGTGGTGCGATGACACCAGTCTGGGTACAGGTTTCAGCAGCCATATCTTCATCTTTATATAAACAACGGTAGCAGGGACTCTCGGCATGCAGCGGATTAAACACGCTTACCTGCCCTTCGAATCGTGTTGCCGCTCCGGAGATCAAGGGCGTTTGCGTTTTAATGCTGGCTTCGTTGATCGCGAAGCGGGTACTGAAGTTGTCCGTACAGTCGATTACGACTGTCGCCTGTTTCATCACCTCTAACAAAGATTGATCTTCAAGACGCTGGTTAAGGCAGGTGATTTTTATATTCGGATTAATCGCAATAAGTTTGTCACGTGCGGATTCTACCTTGGGACGATCAACGTCATTAGTGTGATGCACAATCTGGCGTTGCAGGTTGGTCAGATCGACGCTATCGAAATCAACCAGCGTAAGTTGACCAACCCCCGCTGCTGCGAGATACATGGAGACGGGTGAGCCCAGTCCGCCAAGTCCAATAATCAGAACGTTTGCATTGAGTAATTTTTCCTGCCCTTCTATATCCACCTCGGGCAGCATTATCTGGCGACTGTAGCGTAGTAGTTGATCGTCGTTCATGACTTATTCAGTAACTCCCGGGTCTTTCACATATTTGCGCCATTGCTGCACGCGAAGATCGCGACGACCGTGTTGCCGGTCACGGTATTCGTTGAGATAAACATCACGTACCCAGACATCCCAGCCCGTGTCGAGTACACGGTTTTTGATTTGTATGTGCTCGGTGTATCGATATACCGCAAATTTGATTGACTCGAAGAGGTCGGGCGTAAAGTCGAACCCCATTTCGTGCAGGGCTTGCTCCAGATGGAACAGGCTGGTTTGCCGTAGATCGTAAATAATCTCCAGGCATTTTTCATCAGCATTATTCGCTGATATTACACCGGGCATATCACGTAACTTCTGGAGGTTTGCTTCGTCACAGAGCCTGCCCAGACACAGCCGCCTGTTTTTTGTCCACTCAGACTGTTGCAATTTTATTGTGGCGTCAGACATGACTTAATTATAGGGTCTTCTACCCATTGTTACGCGATCCAGCCCGGCATGGTCGGTTTGGGTTTTGACGGTTTCCATTTCCTGTTCTCTCATTAATTCGCGTATCGCCTCGGCCTGTTGGTAACCATGCTCAATTAATAACCAGCCACCGGGGCGAAGATGAGCCGCCGACTGGTCGAGTATTTGTTTGATGGCATGCAGGCCATCAGCACCACTAACCAGTGCATTACGTGGCTCAAAGCGCACGTCGCCCTGATCGAGATGAGGGTCATTTTCTTCTATATAGGGTGGATTAGAAATAAGGAGTTCTACTTTGGCGCCATTCAGTGCCGCGCACCAGTCACCCTGCTGGAAGGTGATGGTATGAATTCCGAGTCGAGTGGCATTACGACTAGCGACCTGAAGCGCCTGTTCAGAAATGTCGGTGGCAATAATTTTACAACGTGGTCGTTCTTTGGCAATGGCGAGTGCAATCGCACCACTGCCTGTACCGAGATCTGCGATGTTGCAGCTATAGCCTTCCGGAATTAATTCAAGAGCGGCTTCGACCAGATGTTCGGTCTCTGGTCTGGGGATCAGGGTATGCTCGTTTATCTGTAGCTTCATCGACCAGAATTCGCGCTGACCTGTAATGTGGGCTATTGGTTTACCGCGTGCACGTTCGTTCAGCATCTGAATATAACGAGCCTGTTGGCCGGGATCGGCAACAGCGTCATCATGGCTATAGAGATAGGTTCGCTCGACCTGCATGACTTTGGCCAGCAGAACCTCTGCATCCAGTCTGGCGGTATCCAGCCCCTGCAGACGCTGGGTCGCATCTGCCAGCAGGGATTTGATGGTCGGTGTAGGGATCATTCACTCAGGGCGGCGAGTTGATCCGCCTGATATTCCTGGATCAGTGGTTCGATAATCAGGTCGACATTGCCCTGCATGAACTCGTCCAGTTTGTAGAGGGTCAGGTTGATCCGATGATCGGTCACACGACCCTGCGGGTAGTTATATGTGCGGATGCGCTCGGAGCGGTCTCCGCTACCGACCAGGTTGCGACGGTTCTCTGCCTGTTCCGAGGTCTGTTTTTCACGTTCAGATGACATCAATCTGGCCTGCAATAGGCTCATCGCGCGTGCCTTGTTCTTGTGTTGTGAGCGTTCATCCTGACATTCAACCACAACGCCGGTAGGTAAATGTGTGATGCGAATGGCAGAATCGGTCTTATTAACATGCTGTCCACCGGCACCAGAGGCTCGAAAGGTATCAATGCGCAATTCCGCAGGATTGATTTCGATTTCCTGCAGTTCATCGACCTCCGGGAGGAT
>JBFIID010000199.1:0-5219 GCA_041601415.1 Gammaproteobacteria bacterium | reverse complement strand
CTGTTGCAAAACAACAGTGCCTGGATGCCGTGATGAAGCACTGGATGATTAAGGTCAGTGGTCTGTTACTGCTGCTGATGAGTTTTGTTCTTGGCTGGTACTGGATGGAAATGGAGGCATCGCTAAAGGCGCCTCTAACGCTACCCGATCAGGGACTGGTATACGAGGTTGAGACCGGCAGTAATTTCAGAAAAGTTATCTATGAGCTGCAATCTCGGGGCATCATGGATAAACCCGAGTACCTGCTGGCCTGGATCCGGTGGCAGAAACTGGCAACCAACATCAAGGCGGGTGAATATCAGATACCTGCCGGTACTAATCCACTGCAATTACTGGAGCTAATGGTCAAAGGAGATGTCATTCTCCACTCATTAACCCTGCTGGAAGGCTGGAACTACCGCCAGGTACTGGCGGCAGTAAAAGAACACCCAAAACTCAGTCATACGCTTGATGAGATTAGCGCCGACGATCTGATGCAGCGTTTAGGTCTTGAGGGGCAGCATCCCGAAGGACAGTTTTTACCCGAGACCTATAATTTCCCCGCCAATACCACTGATCTGGAGTTTCTCCGCCGCGCCAACAAGGCCCTGCAGGAAACCCTGGCTCAGGAATGGCAGACACGCGCCGAGGGACTTCCATACGAAACCCCGTATGAGGCGCTGATCATGGCCTCAATTATCGAGAAAGAAACCGGTGTGGCTGAAGAACGTGCTCAGATAGCCGGGGTATTCGTGCGTCGACTGCGTAAGGGAATGCGTCTGCAAACCGATCCAACCGTAATTTATGGAATGGGGGATGCCTACAATGGCAATATTCGACGCCGGGATCTACGCCAGAAAACGCCCTATAACACCTATGTCATCAAGGGGCTGCCACCGACTCCCATAGCCATGTCGGGACGTGCCGCTATTCATGCCGCTCTCCACCCCGCTGACGGCAAAAGCCTGTATTTTGTTGCCCGAGGTGACGGTTCGCATGAATTTTCCGATACACTGTCGGCGCATAATCGTGCGGTATACAAATTTCAGATAAAAAGAAAATAAAGACACTTAAACACATGAAGCAAGGTTTTTTTATTACCCTGGAAGGAACGGAAGGCGTCGGCAAAACGACGCAGCTGAATTTCGTTAAAGACTACCTACTGGACGCGGGACATGAACTGGTTGTCACCCGTGAACCCGGTGGTACGACACTGGGAGAAAACATTCGTCACCTGCTGCTGGATAAATCGCATATGGGTATGGCTTCCGACGCAGAATTGTTACTGATGTTCGCGGCCAGGGCAGAACATCTGGATAAGGTCATCATGCCGGCCCTCGATCAGGGGAAAGTCGTTCTAAGCGACCGCTTCACCGATGCGAGTTACGCCTATCAGGGCTATGGGCGCAAGATACCAATTGACCGAATCGCACAGCTGGAAGACTTCGTACAGAGCGATTTGCGCCCGCATCTGACCCTGTTACTCGATGCACCTGTCGAACTGGGCCTGCAACGGGCTGGCAAGCGCGGATCGGCAGATCGCTTTGAGCTTGAAAAGGCCGAGTTTTTTAACGCGGTTAGAAATGGTTACCTGACGATGGCAAAGCAACATCCCCAACGCTATAGAGTAATCGATGCCTCTGGCAGTATTGAAGCGGTGCAGGCCAGCATTCTTGGCATACTGGACTCTGCCTTCGCATGAGTGCGCCCTATGTGTGGCAGGAAACGCAATGGCAGCAGCTCGTGCGCGCCAGTCAGCAGCAGCGATTACCGCACGCCCTGTTATTAAATGGCCCCCTGGGTACGGGGCCTGACGAGTTTGCAGTAAAACTGGCGAACTACCTGCTCTGCGAACAAACCGATCTCGACAGCAATGCCTGTCAGCAATGTAAATCTTGCCTGTTGTTCAAGGCCGGCACTCACCCGGATTTCAAAATCCTGCAGCCAGAGGAAGAGGGCAAGGCCATCAAGATCGACATGATCCGTGAGTTATCTGGCTTTCTGGAACTCAAAAGCCAGTTCGGAAGATACCGAATCACGATCATTACACCGGCGGAAGCAATGAATAAAAACGCCGCCAATAGCCTGCTGAAGACACTGGAAGAACCTCCAGAAAATGCCATTATTATTCTGGTTAATCCGGTCTACATGAAACTGCCTATCACCATTCGTAGTCGCTGCCAGCGCATCGTTTTTGCGCCTCCAAGTACCGAGGTTGGACTTCAGTGGCTAGAGGAGCAGGGCACCGATTCCTCGCACAGTGAAATGCTGTTGCAGATGGTTGGCAATGCACCATTGGAAGCCCTGGCCGCATTGCAGTCAGATGAAAGTGAAAAACTGAACCAGGTAATTACCGATCTAAATCGTCTGCTGCACAGAAAGGCAGACCCGGTGATGATAGCCGCTCACTGGAAAAGTCATGCGCCGGTTCGTCTGCTGGAATGGTTAGAGCATATCCTGCAGGATATGGTTCGGGACCGCTTCAGCAGTGCCGCTGCAGTTCCGTCCGAAACGATGCAGCGTTTGTTGCAAGAATCGAGAAACAAGTTAGACTTGAGTAAGTTGTATGAGTTGCTTGACAAGTTGCACGAATACAAACGCATCACCAACAGCGGTATCAATGTAAACATGGAAACGCTGCTGGAAGACTTTCTGATTTGTTGGCTAAGCTGAGACGGATAATGCTATGAGCGCACGCGGAAAAAACCCCAGACAAGGTATCCTTTCACTGACCATTCGTGACAAGAGTTCACTGTATGCGTCCTACATGCCATTCATCAAGAATGGTGCTTTGTTTATCCCCACCGCTAAAGCGTACAAACTCGGTGATGAAGTGTTCATGTTGCTGACCCTGATGGAAAACAAGGAAAAGCTTCCTGTCGCTGGAAAGGTCGTGTGGATAACGCCGGTCGGTGCCCAGGCCAACAAGACTGCAGGTATCGGAGTGCAATTCAGCGAACTGGATAACGGAGCGACCCGCAACAAGATCGAAACCCAACTGGCAGGTGCCCTCAAGTCTGATCGTCAGACGCATACCATGTAAACGCTCAGTCGTTTATATCTCTATATTATTCATTAGGTTATGAATCATTCTTTATGAGCTGTATAGCTATAGATTCGCATTGTCATCTGCCCCTGTTACTAGAACAGACCGGTATGGATATCAACGAAGTGATGGCCAATGCAGAGGCCGCCAATGTCGCACATATGCTCTGCGTATCCGTCGATCTTGAGACCCTGCAACCGATTCTGGATCTGGCAGAAAGCCATGCAAATGTCTCAGCTTCCATCGGCGTACACCCCAACACCAAAACCGACAACGAACCCGATGTAGATACCCTGTGTCGGATTGCGGCACACGACAAGGTCGTCGCCATTGGTGAGACAGGTCTGGATTACTTTAGAAGTGAAGGCGATCTGGAATGGCAGAGAGAACGTTTTAGAGTGCATATTCGCGCCGCAATCAAAACGGGTAAGCCACTGATTATCCATTGTCGGGATGCCAAACAGGACATCCTGACAGTGATGCGAGAAGAGGGCGCAGACCGTATCGGTGGTGTCATGCATTGCTTTGTGGATGACTGGGAAACCGCAGAGGGGGCGATGGAACTGGGCTTTTATATCTCGTTCTCAGGCATCGTCACCTTCAAAAACGCGCAGGAATTAAAAGACGTCGCTAAACGGGTGCCGATGGACAGAATGCTGATCGAAACGGATTCACCTTATCTGGCGCCCATGCCGCACCGTGGCAAGCCAAACCAGCCAGCCTTTGTACGCCATGTTGGTGAACACATCGCGGAATTGCGCGGTATCAGTGTGGAAGAGGTGATGGCATCGACCACCGAGAATTTCTATAAACTGTTTCCCCTGGCCGCAAGAGCCGCCGTTTAACTCTGCCCCTCGGCTATCTTCAGGGCCTGTTCAATCTGGTCTGTGTCATTGTAGAAGTGGGGAGAAAAACGTACCGCACCAGCGCGCACCGCACACATTACATTATTCCTGGCCAGCCGTTGATAGACCTCATCGGCAGACTGTTCCTGATGCGTGAATCGCGCAATCCCCGCAAAACGTCCCGCTTCGTTTTCTGAGTTCAGCGTCAGATGCCTGGAAGCCGCGACATACTGATGAATAAAGCGCACGTTATCGATCACCCTGGCCTCAACCGCAGGCATACCCAGTTCCAGTAACAGCGATAGACTGGCCGAGAGGGCGTGTGTACCGAGCATATTTGGGCTACCACACTCAAAACGACGGGCTGAAGTCGCTGGTTGCCATGCCTGGGCATCGTAATTTCCGACATCTTCCACCATATGCCAGCCATATTCCTGCAATTTCAACTGCTCACGTAGTTCAGCCCGCACATAAAACAGGGCAACACCCTCGGGTCCGAGCATCCATTTATGCCCATCGGCCATGACAAAATCGGCCTGACAGGCCTGTACATCGAAATCCAGCGCACCCAATGTCTGAATTGCATCGACACACAGGAGAATACCGTTAGCCCGCGTAAATGCGCCCAGCTTTTCCAGGTTGACTCGAAGCCCGGAGGCAAATTGCACAGAACTGATGGCGATCATCCGCGTTTGTGCATCGCAGGCCTCAATCAAACATTCTTCAGGAGATTTACCGGGCTGACGTAAAGGGACTTGTTTGAGATTTACACCTTGTGATTGGAGGGCCTCCCAGGCATATCGGTTGGACGGAAACTCCTCATTGCTGGTTACGATCGTGTCAGAGGGCTGCCAGTCAATCCCGGCTGCGACAAATGAAATCGCCTCAGATGTACTTTTTAAAAGGGCAATGTCATCCACAGACGGCGCGTTAATCAACTGTTTGAGTTGCCTGCGTAAGGTCATCTCTGCACCTAACCAACGGGGATAACTCTGACTACCGGTAGTCAGATTCTGTTGTGCGAACTGTGTAACCGCATCGACTGTTCGCTTCGGCCAGGGCGCCATACCTGCGTGGTTAAGATAGATAAGCTCGTCTTGCAGTTTTATTTCTGAGGTATCAATTTTCATTGGCCTAGGATAGGGATATAAAGGCCTTATTAATAGAGCCCTTTCACCTCACAATATAATGCGCATAATGTATATTATGTTAAATATGCTAAGTGTGCGGTAGCTGTATATGAGACTTCGCTGACCAGGGAATATATCGTATTTGTGGTTATTGCTGGTTACTAACAAATAACGATCTTTAAGTAGTTTATGTAACTCTTTGTATATTATCGCTAAATG
>JBFIID010000198.1:0-5231 GCA_041601415.1 Gammaproteobacteria bacterium | reverse complement strand
GAACTGCAAACACGTTGGGCGCAGCATTATCAGCATGCCGAAGGCGTCCCCAGGGATTTTGATGCGGCCGTGCGCCTCTATTGCCTGGCGGCACGTAAGGGCCATATCGAGGCACAGTATCAACTGGGTTGGCTCTATACAGGCGCTGGACAAAGCTTCATGCAGGACGATTCACTGGCCGCTGCCTGGTTTAAGCTGGCGGCGGATCAGGGAGACAGTTACGCCCGGCGGATGTTGGAACGTATCGGTGATTCGCAGATCAGTGATCCCGGCGAGGTCCCCTGCGTGCTCCCCGATGGCTCTTTCTTCCGTGAGCCGCTTAAGTCTGAACCCGACCCCGCTGAACAGGTGATCCGTGAATGGGTTGCGCAGTTATCTCCCGACTATGATCTGGAACCGAACCTGGTGCTGGCCGTGATCCGCACCGAATCCAACTTTGACGCACGCGCACGTTCAGACAAGAATGCCCTTGGTCTGATGCAATTAATCAAGGGCACTGCTGATCGTTTCGGGGTAGAAGATGTCTGGGATCCACTGGAGAACCTGAAGGGCGGCATGGCCTATCTGCGTTGGTTACTGGATCATTTCGATGGCGATCTTAAACTGGCTCTGGCGGGCTACAACGCAGGCGAAAACGCCGTTCATCAGTATCGGGGAATTCCACCCTACCGTGAAACACGCGCGTATGTGAAACGGGTGATACACCACTATCGTAAAGCCGGTGTCGCTGAGTAATCATGATCTTAGTTGAAACGCCCTTGCCTACCCATTTTAATTTTTTCTGCCGGTGTTCCGGGGCGGCAGTGACAGAGTAAGATTTACGACTTGTCAATACCGTTTGCCAGACGAACAGAAAAGGAGAAGTAACATGCGACACTCACTGACAGGAATGATTCTAAGCCTGCTATTTTCAGCGTCCGCACTCGCCGATGCCGGCCTCATTAGTATTAAAAGCGCACACGATGTGGCAAGCACTGCGGATAGACTTGAACAGGCATTGCTGAGTAAAGGCATGACCGTGTTTACCCGCATCAATCACACGGCGGGGGCCGAAAAAGCCGGAATGACACTGCGCCCGACTGAGCTCGTCATTTTTGGTAACCCGAAGATCGGCACACCCCTGATGAACTGTCAGCAAACCGTCGCTATTGATCTGCCACAGAAGGCCTTGATCTGGCAGGATGACAGCGGTCAGGTCTGGCTTACCTATAATGCACCGGGCTATCTGGCCAGCCGTCATAACATTCAGGGCTGTGATCAGGTCCTGGCGAAAATAGAACAGGCACTGGCCAATTTTGCCAGAGTAGCTGTGGGAGAGTAATTCTCCTGATTCTCTGAAAATGGTAGCAGGGAAATCCTGTTGAGAACCTTATCTCAGAAATAAAAGCATAAAACCCGGATCAAGGTAATCATTATTTCTCAGGTTGCGATACCGACATTAGCGGGCAATTATCGTAATACCCTTACCAGGACTATTTCAGAGCACCAATTTCTTTACGACGGCGCAGGGCTTTTTCCGTTTCTACCACCAGATATATAACCAGCCCGACCAGCACGATGTAGAACCAGTGCTCGACACCAATGGGCGCACTGCCAAAGAGGGTGTTCATTGTGGGCAGGTAGGTAAACATCAGCTGTAAGCCAATCATCAAACTGACGCCCAGCACCAGCCAACGGTTTGAGAAGATACCGATCCTGAACATGGAGTATCGCAGTGATCGACAGTTAAACAGGTAAAATAGCTCACCGCAGACAAAGACATTCACTGCAACAGTGCGTGCCGTCTCTACACTCGCTGACTCTGCAAGCACCCACTCAAACAGTCCGAAGGCGCCTAGCACTAACAGCAGACTCACCATGCCGACGCGGATCCCGAGCTCCCGTGTCAGTACCGGCATGTCTGGTTTGCGTGGTGGTCTTTGCATGCTGCCAGGTTCCTTGCCCTCAAAGGCCAGCATCAGTCCAAGCAACACGGCCGTTGTCATATTTATCCAGAGAATCTGTACCGGGGTAATCGGCAATGTCAGTCCCGCAAACACGGCGACGAGAATCACCAGTCCCTCACCAATATTGGTCGGTCAGGTCCAGGTGATAAACTTGATCAGGTTATCAAAGACGGCGCGCCCCTCCTCTACCGCGGCTTCGATAGTTGAGAAGTTGTCATCCGTCAGCACCATATCCGCAGCCTCTTTCGCCACTTCTGTGCCACCGACACCCATCGCCACGCCAATATCCGCCTGTTTCAGTGCGGGGGCATCATTCACCCCGTCACCCGTCATAGCCACCACATGGCCGCAGGCCTGCAGCGCCTCAACCAGTCGCAACTTTTGTTCAGGCGAGACGCGAGCAAAGACGGCTGCGCGTTTGGCGACATCGACCAGCTCAAGATCGCTTAGTTGACTGAGCATATGTCCACTAATTGCGAAGCTGTCCTGATCACTCCCCGCAGCACTCTGGAGCCCAATCTGGCGAGCAATGGCAGCCGCTGTGGCGACATGATCGCCGGTAATCATCTTGACCTGAATACCTGCTTTCTGACAGGCCGCAACGGCGGAGATGGCCTCCTCACGGGGCGGATCCATCATCGCCTGAAAGCCGAGAAAGGTGAGCCCGTCGGCGACATCTGCATGCGACACTTTTTCACTCGGTCCAGCCGAGACTTTACGTGCGAAGGCCAGCACACGCAGGCCTTTTGCGGCCATTTTTTCTACTTCACGAAGAATCAATTCCTTATCCAGCGAATGTGTTTCCTGCCCGCCGGAATAGACATCAAGGCAGCGCGACAGGACACTCTCAACCGAGCCTTTGAGATAGATCACGTTGCTCCCTTCAGCAACGTTACTGTGCAGTGTCGCCATGTATTGATGTTGTGATTCAAAGGGCAATGTATCGATACGGGGATATGTCTGTTCCAGCGTCTCGCGCGAAAGCCCTGCCTTGGTCGCAGCGGTTATCAGGGCAACTTCGGTCGGATCACCATCAATACCCCAGCGTCCGTCCTTCTCGATCAGGCGAGAATCATTGCATAACAGCCCTGCCTGTAGTGACTCGTTTAATTCACTGTGTGCTTTCAGTTCGACAACAGACTCGTCCAGTCGCACTTCACCCTCGGGGGCATAACCCAGACCGGTGAAATCATAGCTTTTCCCGCCCGCATACAGTTGTTGAACCGTCATCTGGTTCTGGGTCAGGGTACCGGTCTTGTCTGAACAGATCACCGTGGTACTGCCAAGGGTTTCCACTGCGGGCATGCGTCTGATAATGGCATTGCGCCGCGCCATCTTGCCTACACCAATCGCCAGCATGATGGTCATCGCGGCCGGCAGGCCTTCCGGTATGGCGCCCACCGCCAGAGCCACTGCGGCCATAAACGTATCCAGCAGGGGTTCACCGTGATACCAGCCAGCCAGCAGGGTCAGGCCTGCAAGCGCCAGAATGATCCAGATGAGAATGCCGCTGAAGTGTGCAATTTTTTTCGTTAGTGGTGTGGCAAGACTGGCAGCACTGGCGATCAAGGCATTGATACGGCCTATTTCCGTGTTGTCACCAATCGCGACCACCACCCCTGTGCAGGTTCCATAGGTCACCAGCGTCGAGGAATAGGCCATATTGCTGCGATCGGCCAGCACGGTTTCCTGAGCCAGTAGTTGTTCCTGTTTCTGCACCGGTAGTGACTCACCCGTGAGGGCGGATTCATCGATCTGTAATTCGCGCGTGCGCACCAGCCTTAGATCCGCAGGCACCTTGTCACCCGACTGTAATAGCACCAGATCACCCGGTACCAGTTCGGATGCGGTGACTTTTTCTTTTTTGCCGGCGCGTATCACCAGGGCTCCGCCTTCCATCGCGCGCGCCAGGGCCTCAATCGCCTTTAGCGCCTTTGCCTCCTGAATAAAACCAATCACGGCATTGACCAGCACCACGCCAAAGATGACCCCGCTATCAACCCACTCTTTCAGGGCGAAAGTCACCAGTGCTGCGGTCAGAAGGATATACACCAGGGGTTGATTAAATTGCAGCAGGAACAGGACAAGCGGACTTTTACCCTTTTTGACGGTCAGGCGATTTGCCCCGAAATGGCTCTGTCGATGTGTAACCTCGAAGGTATCCAGACCCTTGCTGACATCCGTTTCCAACAGTGTACTTACTTCTTCTTTAGGCAGGTGGTGCCAATGTTTCGCCAGCAGGGTATCCATCTATGGTTCTCTCATTACAGTTCGGTAGCTACAATTAATGGCCACGTCGTTTACTCATTTGCCCATCCTACGACAGGAACATGGCAGTTCGGACGGGTAATGCTCAGCATGCCCATCAATCACTATCAAATCGGTGAAGACCTACTCGACGATCAGGTGTAGCTCATTAACGCAATATTCAACAAACATGGAATCAGTGAACAGGGGAAAAGTCACTTTTCTTGATCTTCAGCAAACAATCCCGCAAAGATTTGTCTGACCAGACCCCCGGTCCTTTAGGGGTCTCTGTTCTGCGCGGCCTCAGTTGTATTTGCTGTGGCTTCCTGCTCTGTCTTGATCTGAACCGGGAATGGCTCGGTAACGCTCCCGCTGTAGAGCGTTCGATGTGGAAAGGGAATTTCTATACCCATGGCATCAAAGCTGAGTTTAATCTCTTCATAGATGCTATTTCGTAATTCGAGAAAATTCTCACGCTTGGCCCAGACCGAGAACTGGATATCCAGAGACGACTCGCCATAGCCCTTGAAGATAAACTGCGGTTTAGGCTCTTCGAGGCAGAGGCGGTTTTTATCGGCCACCTCCAGCAGGGCATCCCTGACACGACCGATGTCTTCCTTATAGGCCACGCCGATGGGCAGATCAATGCGCCGAATTGGAAAGCGCGTCATGGTGGTGACCTGCGACTTGATCAGGCTTTCGTTGGGGATACGTACATACAGGTTATCAAAGGTCCGCAATTTAACCGACAGCAAATCGATACTCAGTACCTCGCCCATGGTCTCGCCTACCTTGATGTTGTCGCCAATCTGGAAGGGTCTTTCCGCCAGCAAGAACAAACCACTGATCAGGTTAGAGGCCGAGGTCTGTGAGGCAAAACCGACGGCGACCGAGACGATACCTGCGGCACCGACCAGAACCCCAAGATTGAAACCCAACTCTCGCAGGGCCGAGATCAGGAACAGTACCAGAATGAGATAGTAAATACCCCGTCGCCAGAGAATGGCGTGATGTGCGGTGGCATGGGTCTGTAATACG
>JBFIID010000197.1:0-5312 GCA_041601415.1 Gammaproteobacteria bacterium | reverse complement strand
GAAGCAGCAGGCCCAGCGCCAGAATGGCTATATTCAGTGTGTGCCTTTGAGACGAAGTAAACATTCTAGCGTCTCCCTTTCTTGTCGGTTGTGTTTCTGTGTTTGTGTTTATGATCGTCTTTATCTTCTTTGTGCTCTCTGTCTTCCCTGTGATCATCATGATCGTGTTTATATTTTTTATGATCTTTGTCCGGGTCTTTGCCACAGCTATTTTGTTTGGCCTCACGCTTCAATGTGCCACGCTCTAAATTTGTAATTAGTCCGTCTTTCTCAAACTGTCTGAGGGTGTGTTTTATACATTTCACATATTTGCCATGGTTACGCCAGGCCTGACCTGATGCATCGGCATCGCAGGGACAAAGCTGCTGCGGACTACAACCCGTTTCATCGACCGGACTTGCTGGCGTGGTCGAGGGACACTGATCAAGATCATCGTTCACCCCGTCATTATCTTCATCTACATTCGTCACGGTTAAATCAACTAACAGGGTTTCCTTAAAACGAAGGCCTGCAACATCACCTTCGACGGTGATCGTAGCCGTCTGGCTACCTCTCCAGGCCGCCAGAACGGCAGGCTCAAAATGCAGAGCGAGATCGGGCAAGGTATCGCGATCAAAATCACCCTGTTCAATATGCACAGGTGCGAGCGTGCTGTTGGCAAAAATGTTAGTGACCTGTTCCAGCTTTTGTCCGGGCAGTTCCAGATACAGGGTCAGAAAATAGATCGTATCGGGATTTACAGATTCAGCGTTGATCGCCAGTTTGCCGGGCACAAACTGTTCGGGATCTTCATGTCCGGGCAGACCAAACATATCCACACGCCCATTGATCGACGAGGCGACAAATAACCGGCCGCAGGAATCGATGACCATATTGCCGGGTACACGCAGCTGTCCCGGTGTACTGCCGAACTCACCAATCTGACCGAGGAAACCACCCGCATTTGAAAGAATCAATAACTGCCCCTTACTGGCCTCTGAGAGATACAGGTTGCCGTCCCGATCAATCCACAAGCCGGCATCACGGGCACGTCCCCGTGAAGCACCATCAAAAAGACACAGAAATCCGCAGTTGTCTTTGGGGGGAATAATGATCCGTTCAACCACACCTTCCTTACTGAAGACCTGAATGCGTGAATTGCCTCGATCTACCACATAGAGCTGATCCTGATAGACCGCGAGCCCCGAGGGAGAAATCAGTTGCCCTGCGGCAGTGCCATTTCCACCAAACACCAGCTCCTGTGCGCCCGTTTCGCCGTGATAGCGGGTAATTCGATGATTCGTGCTGTCTGACACAAACACATGCGGGCCATCCAGATCATCCAGCACCGCCATATAGGATGGTTGACCAAACTCCTGATCTCCCTGGCCTAAAAAGCCCAGTGAATCGCCTTCAGGGCTGAAAACGTCGATCCGCCCCAGTTCACCGTCACCGATATACAGCCTGCCTCCGGCATCAACCGCCAGACTGATCGGATAACCGGGATGCGTGATTTCCTGCAGCCTCAACCCCGTAGAATCGCGCTTTACTACCCGGCCATTGCGCGGATCGAGGGTGAAGACGTTATCCTCTGCGTCGATGGCCAGACGGGTCGGTGTATTAAAGAAATCACGGTAGCTGCGTAAGAATGTGGCGGGTTGTGCGGGGTAGGACTGCTCTGCACAGGTGGCTGCTAAGACATTGATCGGCATTAGGAAAGTGGGCAATAGTGCACTTAATAGCCACGCATAGAGAGAGAAATGACAAACGTCTCTACAAGATTTACCTAATATTCCAAGACTCATAAGATTAACCCCGCCAATCGTAGGATTATAGCTCACGAGCAGAATGTTAATAACCGTACTCTAGTCCAGTGTGAAATGGTTCTCAGATAGCGAGTAACGCTATGCAGGATCATGGTGTTGCACCAGGGATGACGACCAGATAGCAATGATCCCTTTGCGGCCATTAGCCGTAGGCCTATTCCCTGTCAATAAGCTCAACGTGCACACTCTGTGATGAGGGATAAACCGGAGGGCCGAACTGATTGTAAACGGCGACATCAGACGCATCTCGCCCATAACCGATAGCCACGTACCCCCCTTTGGCCGTCTCCTGCGTCGCATCAAACGTATACCAGCGTCCAGCCACATAGGCCTCGAACCATGCATGTAGATCCATCGGCTCAAGTTCGTACAGATAGCCCACCACCAGGCGAGCAGGAATACTGAGACTGCGGCACAAAGCAATTCCCAGGTGTGAAAGATCCCGGCAGACACCCGCCTGCCTGGCGTTGACTTCTATTGCTGACAAATGCTCATCATTACTACCAGGCTCATAACGAATGCTAGAACGTAACCACGCCTCAATGGCTGAAACCTGATCGTAACCCGCCTGCTGACCTGCCGTAATTGAAGAAGCCATGTCGCCAAATTTTTCCGATTCACAGTATCGACTGGGTAACAGGTAACTGAGTACCCCATCAGGTAGGTTCTGAATCTCAACGAACGGCGCACCCGGTGCCTTATCGACGAAATCTGCCGTCATGATCTCGGCGGAGGTATATATATTGAAGGCTCCAGGAGGAGCGACCAGGCGTTGGCAGAGATTACCGTAGTCATCGGTGAACTCGAATGCTGGAACGCTCGGTAAAAGCCGGTATTCCTCGCGTGCAACCCACTGCTGGGCACCACTGCGTGGACGCAGCATTAAAATAAATGGCGTGGGTACAATAATATCGAACCTTAAATCACAACTTGAACGTAACCACATATATCAATTCCTTTTATAGGGCTTCAATCATTGAAGATTGATTTCAGAGCGTAGCACTAATAAGGACTCTCGTATTTTAAATACATTGAACAATTATTAGTCTGCCCCTTATTACCTGATGTATTGTTGATCGATTCGTTGCTTCCATGCGGATCACAAGCTCCCAGTCGAATCTGATACGGATGTTGCTGTGAGCACACCGTCTTGCTAAGAACGGCACTCTCTCAATATTGTTTCCCGGGGATTGTTATACGAATTCGTATAGTCATTGAGATGTTTTGAGCTTGCTGTACTTTCAGGCGTGTACTTCGACGGGCTCAGTACGAACGGGTACTTTGACGGGAGCTGTACTTCGACGAGCTCAGTACTAACGGACACTTGAGGGCGAGGTACAATAGCCCCTTTTCCTCTGTGCAAACGATATTATAAGGGTCTGGTTCAGCTGAGCTTGACTCTATCCCTGCGTTTTACACGAAGATTTATCAACGCCTTTATTCTGGGAGTATTGCCCTCTCAACGGACACACAGTATGCGCCCTGTTTAGCCTGTTCGAGCTAACCAGATCGTATGCCTCGCACCTTTGTTGCCATGGGCGTAAACCATGATCTCTTCTACCTTGAATCCACATCGCCTGAGCCTTTTATGGAAGTCCTGATCACCACCCGCAGACCAGTACGCGAGTATGCCCCCGAACCTCAATGACTTTCTGGCGGCATCGATACCGGCCGTCGTATAAAGCCAGTTGTTACTACTTTTGGTAAATCCCTCCGGACCATTATCAACATCAAGTGCGATTACGTCATAGCTGACATTTTGATCGCGTAACAGGTTCGCTACATCGGTCACCTCAACACAGGTGCGCCGATCATTTAGCGGATATCCGCTACGTTCACCAAGAGGGCCTCGATTCCACTCCACCACTTCGGGGATCAGTTCTGCAACCGTTACCTCGGCACTGGCGCCTACATTGGCAAGCGCGGCAGCCAGCGTAAAACCCATCCCCAGTCCGCCGATGAGTACCTTTGCCGTTTCAGGGTTGCGCAGTTTTTCACAGGGCAAACGGCCAAGCGCATCTTCAGAACCATGTTTCCTTGTATTCATCAGCTCATGACCACCACCTAGCTTGATGTGAAAGTCATCCTTACCCTGATGCAGACTCAGGGTCTTATCGGTACCGGGAATCTTTGCGATACCTAATTGTGTCCAGTGCCTCATATTCTGCCCTTATGGGATAACTCCAGGTGGGATTAATCAGGGACAGCCCCCGGTTTCCTGTGTCTTTCACGTAAACCATGGTCTGTCACAGGTGAGCATGCGTGTTACAGATTTAAAACGCCATGGCAATCTTAACGTTATTCCCTCGGTCGCAAGCGAAATAATACGGATATATATCAAGATTGTTTGTTGGGGAGTCTCAGCCGCTTCGTAGGGTTGGTATTGAGCTGTTGTTTGTTTGAAGAGCGTACTTCGACGGAGCTCAGTACGAACGGTTTTTAGGAATCCGCGCGAAAGGCCCGCTAGCCTCAGTACCTACGGTTTTTTAGGAATCCGTGCGAAAGGTCCGCTAGCCTCAGTAGGAATGGATTTAAGGAATCGGCACGAAAGGCCTCATTGGCCTTTGTACGAAAAGTCACATTGAGCTTAGTACGAACGGGATTAATAGCTCTGCACGAACGGTCTTACAGGAGTCATGCTCAACTGTATCCCTTTGTTTTTATGGGGATATAAGTCCTAACCCCAATATCCTAATCCCAGTCTGCTGCATTGCGACACAGCCCGTTTGAAGCTACAATTCCAGCCCTTTTGCCGACCTTTCGGGTCGCAATCGGTTTTTTTCTCCGCCGCCATTACAAACGAATAAGCAACTAGCTGAACAAGAACACTATGAATACGAACAACTTTGCCCTGGGTATCAACGGTTTCAACTACGACGATCTGTATGAACCGGCCCGCCTCAAGGATCTGCTGGGGGTGTTCAATACCTCCGTCGAACAGCATGACGCTGAGCTATTCACGGCCTTTGAGGCCTATCGTGAATGCCAGGGAGAAGGTATGACACCGGAGGCCATTTCTGATCTGCTGGTGCGCATGGGGCCCTATGTCGGCAAGTTCGTTGCAGAGTTGTTTAATGTCTCGGAAGAACGTCAGGCGCAGATCGATCTGATTCAGGCCGATTTCGATACGGTGTTCATCTATAAGAATGAGTTGACGGCCAAACTTGGCAGCACGTTTAAGAAGCAGACGATTGATGACTGGGATGTTGCGGGTGATTGTCGTCGTTTTGAGTTATTGCTGGCTGCTTCCAGTCCTTCGACGGGCTCAGGAGGAACGGTTGGAGAGGCCAGTCCTTCGACAAGCTCAGGACGAACGGATCAAGGCTCAGTACGAGCGGATGAAGGCGTAGTACGAATGGACGAGGATGCCGGACAAACTGCCGATCGGGAAATG
Organism: Gammaproteobacteria bacterium; assembly: GCA_041601415.1. GTDB lineage: Bacteria > Pseudomonadota > Gammaproteobacteria > JBFIID01 > JBFIID01 > JBFIID01. The sequence continues at coordinate 113 of JBFIID010000197.1, read as the reverse complement.
GAAGTTGCACGCATTGGTGCGAAGCTGGCCCTGCTGGCTAATCACTACAAGCTGCTAGCCAGGGGTAAGGACAGTGACTATGCAAACGCCGCAGATGATGTTGCCGCTTTGCG
>JBFIID010000196.1:0-5323 GCA_041601415.1 Gammaproteobacteria bacterium | reverse complement strand
TTGCTGCATCAGGGCACGACGGCAAGTGACGGAATCGAACCACCAGGTGGGTTTCCTGCACAGACGTGATTGTTTATCCAGCAGACTACGCAGGCGTGATTCTTCATTCACCAGCAGTTCGGCAGGTTTGAGCCGTTCCAGTTCAGCGAACAGAGCCTGATCCGAATCGACCTCCAGAACTAGGAAGCGACCGCTGGAAATGTCCAGACTGGCAATGCCGATGTGGTCATTGTCTTCATGCACGGCGACCAGCAGATTGTCACGCCGTTCGTCCAGCAGGGCCTGATCGGTAATCGTGCCCGGAGTGATGATGCGCGAGACCTGACGTTCAACCGGCCCCTTGGAGGTCGCCGGATCTCCTATTTGCTCACAGATCACCACCGATTCGCCGAGGCGTACCAGCTTTGCCAGATAGTTTTCTGCGGCATGTACCGGCACACCGGCCATCGGGATTGGCTGACCGGCAGAGTTACCGCGAGCCGTGAGGGTGATATCCAGCAATTTGGAGGCGCGCAGCGCATCGTCGAAGAAGAATTCGTAGAAATCACCCATTCGGTAGAACAGCAGCATGTGCGGGTGCTCGGCCTTGATCCGCAGGTATTGCTGCATCATCGGGGTGTGGTTGGGAATGCTTTCCTGCGCGGCGGACATGGGCAAATTCTATCCTATGCCGCAGTCGAAGTGCAGCGTTCTGCGGGGCTGGAAATCATCTCCGTAAAACCACTTGAATTCCAGACAGACGACCCCACATGGTTCTCACGGCGCGCCATGCGGCGTCTTTCGTAACAAGATTATCTATAAATATCAGGAGCGGATAACAATATGAGCAGTGCGGCAACACAACCGGAAACCCTTGGGTTTCAGACAGAAATCACTCAATTGCTGGATCTAATGATCCATTCCCTCTACAGCAACAAGGAAATATTTCTCCGCGAATTAATCTCCAACGCCTCAGATGCTGCAGACAAGCTTCGTTTCGAAAGCATCACCGATGACAGCCTGCTGGAGGGCGATGCAGAACTGAAGATTACGGTCGATTTCGATGAGAAGAAGAAAACCGTGACCATCCGTGATAACGGTATTGGCATGTCACGTCAGGAGGTGATCGACCATATCGGCACCATCGCGAAATCCGGCACAGCGGATTTCTTCAAGAGCCTGACCGGTGACAATCAGAAAGATGCACAGTTGATCGGCCAGTTTGGTGTGGGTTTCTATTCTTCCTTCATCGTCGCCGACAAGGTCACCCTGACTACCCGTCGCGCAGGTCTGAAGGCAGAAGAGGGCGTGCGCTGGGAGTCAGACGGTAAGGGTGAGTACACCATCGAAGCGGTCGAGAAGGCCGAGCGTGGTACCGAGATCGTCCTGCACCTGCGTAAGGAAGCAAAGGAATTCGCCAATGGCTATCGCCTTCGCAATATTATTCACACCTATTCTGACCACATTACCCTGCCCGTCCTGTTACCACAGGAAGGTGAAGAAGCAGAAGGCTACGAAACCGTTAATTCTGCCACCGCACTCTGGGCGCGTGACAAGAAGGATATCAGCGACGAGGAGTACAACGAGTTTTACAAGCACATCTCCCATGACTTTGAACCACCGATGGCTCGTGTGCACAGTAAAGTAGAAGGTAAGCTGGAATACACCTCGCTGTTTTATATTCCACAGCGCGCACCCTTTGATATGTGGGAACGTGATAGCCGTCGTGGGGTAAAACTCTACGTCAAACGTGTGTTCATCATGGATGATGCAGAACAGTTATTACCACCCTATCTGCGTTTTATTCGCGGTATCGTTGATACCAATGACCTGCCGCTGAATATCTCCCGCGAAATCCTGCAGCACAACCAGTCCATCGACAAGATCAAGAGTGCTTCGATCAAGAAGATTCTGGGCATGATCGAAGGTCTGGCGAAGAAAGATAATTATGCCGAGTTCTGGACGCAGTTTGGTCGCGTGCTCAAGGAAGGCGTGATCGATGATGCGGCCAACAAGGAACGCATCGCCAAGCTGTTACGTTTTTCCACCACCCACGAAAATCTGGAAGAACAGACCGTTTCCCTGCAGGACTATGTGTCACGCATGCAGGAAAAACAGGACAAGATTTATTATGTGGTAGCGGATAATTTCAATACCGCAAAGAGCAGCCCACATCTGGAAGTTTTCCGTGATAAGGGCATCGAAGTTCTGTTATTGAGTGACCAGATCGATGAATGGCTGGCCTCACACCTGGAAGAGTTTGATGGTAAGCGCCTGCAGTCAGTCAGTAAGGGCGCGCTGGATCTGGGCGAGATTGAAGACAGCGAAGACAAGGAAAAGGCAGAGGCGGTTAACGAAGAGCTTGCCGGTCTGGTGACTCGTATGAAAGAACTGCTGGAAGATCTGGTTAAAGATGTACGCATCACCAGTCGTCTGTCGACTTCCCCGGCCTGTCTGGTCAGTGAAGAACACGAGATGGGTGCCCACATGGAACGTCTGATGAAGGCCGCCGGACAGGACATCAGAACCAGTAAACCGATTCTGGAAATCAATCCGAAGCATCCTATTGTGCAGCGTCTGGATAGCGAGCAGGACGAAGATCTGTTTGCAGACTGGTCACGCATACTGTTTGATCAGGCCCTCCTGAGCGAAGGCGGCAAGCTGGAAGATCCGGCCGGCTTTGTGCATCGTCTGAATGAGATGTTCCTGAGCATGACGAAATAAACCCGAGTCTGGGAAATACTCACGATCAGTGAGTGGTTAAACCGAGCCCGCAGTAAAAATATAAAATTTACTGCGGGCTTTTTGTTTCCAGACATGAAATTAATCCGCGTAACATTCTTCTCCCAGGCAGTAACTCGCTGCACTATCTCAACTTCGCACGCGACTCAAGGGCTTAAAACGCGGCCTGTGCCCGTGCTAAAACCTATCGAACGGCAGTTTGATCGACTAGAATCAGCACTCATAGGTAATTATTTACTTAGGGGATTTTATTTCGTGCACCGCTCCAGGTCTGATCTACCCAAATTGTTACAGGAACTGAACGCCATCGGCATTGCCCTGTCGGCGGAAACCGATCAGGACAAACTGCTGGAGATGATCCTCACCCAGAGCCGCAAACTCACCCATGCGGATGGCGGTACGCTCTATTCCCGCACCGAGAATGATGAACTTAAATTTGAAATCCTCTTTTCCGAGACCCTGAAACTTTATCTGGGGGGCAAGAGCGACGAGAAGATTACCTTCCCGCCACTGCCCCTGTACGACGAAAAAGGTAATCCCAATAATCACATGGTTGCTGCCTGTGCGGCCTTGAGTGGGGAAACCATTAATATCCCCAATGCCTATACCGATCAGCATTTTGATTTCACCGGCACGCGCAAATTTGATAAAAAAACGGGTTATCGATCGGAGTCATTCTTAACTGTTCCGATGCGCGATCATGAAAATGAAATCATCGGTGTGCTGCAATTGATCAACGCCCGTGATTCCGAGACGGGTGAGAACATTCCGTTTACCGAACTGGATCAACAGGTGGTCGAGTCGTTGGCCTCGCAGGCCGCAGTGGCCATCACCAACAAAACCCTGATCCGTGAACAGAAGGAACTGTTCGAGGCCTTTATTCAGCTCATCGCTAACGCGATTGACGAGAAGTCACCCTATACCGCCGGGCACTGCCGTCGTGTCCCTGTGTTGACCCGAATGATTGCCGAGGCCACCTGTGCGACACAGGTGGGGCCGCTGGCCACGTTCAATATGACGAATGATGAGCTGTATGAACTGGACATCGCCGGGTGGTTGCATGATTGCGGGAAAATCACCACGCCCGAATACGTGGTCGATAAAGGCACCAAACTGGAAACCATCTATGACCGTGTGAAAGATGTTGATTCGCGCTTCGAGATCCTCAAACGGGATAATGAAATCGCCTGTCTGAAGCGCAAACTGGAGGCGCTCGAAAACGGCGATGTCGATAAACTGCTGCAGCAGGATGAGGATTACCAGGCTGCGAACCGGCAACTGGATGAAGACCGCGAATTTATCCGTCGGGTCAATGTGGGTGGCGAGTTCATGGAAGAGGCCGACAAGCAGCGCGTAAAAGACATCTCAAGCTATGGCTGGCAGAACCCCGAGGGCAAAAAAGAGCCACTGCTCACTGATGAGGAGGTCTACAACCTTTGCATCGAACGCGGCACACTGACCGCCGAAGAGCGTTTCATCATCAACAACCACATGGCAATCACGATAAAGATGCTGGAATCACTGCCGTATCCCCGTAACCTGAAACGGGTCCCGGAGTACGCTGGCGGCCATCATGAAAAAATGGATGGAACAGGTTATCCGAAGGGCCTGACCCGCGATCAGATGTCCGTGCCGGCACGTATGATGGCCATCGCCGATGTGTTTGAGGCACTTACCGCGAGTGACCGGCCGTATAAAAAGGCCATGCCGCTGTCCGTGGCATTGCGCATCATGGGCAGAATGCGCATGGAAAATCACATCGATCCCGATCTGTTCGATACCTTCCTGCGCGAGAAAGTCTATTTGCGTTATGCCAATGAATTTCTGGACCAGGAACAGATCGACGACTTTGATCTCTCTACCATCCCCGGCTGCACCTCCGACGCTGCTGCGGCCTGATTAAACAACACTAGCAGGAAATCTCATGACTGATTCACCGGGGAACACCGCCCGTCAACTTGTCGCGTGGGTCACAGGGCAACTGGAACAGCACGATCTGTTCTATGGTCATGGCACCGACAATCCACACGATGAGGCCGTCTACATCGTGTTTGAATGCCTGGGGCTGGAATATGACTGTGCAGAATCCTCGCTGGACCGCGACTGTGATGCGCCGCTGATTCAGTCGGTCGTTGACTGCACCCGCAGGCGCATAGACAGCCGACAACCGGTGGCCTACCTGCTGAACCGCGCCTGGTTTGCCGGTCTGCCGTTTTACGTTGACGAGCGGGTACTGGTGCCGCGATCGCCTCTGGCGGAACTGATCCTCGAAGAATGCCAGCCGTGGGTGGAACCGGAGAAGGTCAAAAATATCCTTGAAATTGGCACCGGCAGTGGCTGTATCGCTATCGCCTGCGCCTATGCCTTTCAGCACGCACAGGTACATGCGGCGGACATCTCTGCGGATGCGCTGGAGGTGGCAAAACGCAATGTGGAGACACATCAACTCGCCTCACGCGTGCAGCTGTTCAAGTCAGATGTCTATGACGGGTTACCCGCGCAGAAATACGATTTGATCATCAGCAACCCACCCTATGTTCCACACAGCTCAATGCCCGGCCTGCCCGATGAATACCGGCATGAACCGGAGCTGGGGCTGGTC
>JBFIID010000195.1:0-5348 GCA_041601415.1 Gammaproteobacteria bacterium | reverse complement strand
TGCCTGGTGGAAGTGCTGCGTATTAGCGAGGGCATGCCGGTTGAGGATGCGCTGCGCCTGGAGTCACTGGCTTACGCAACGCTACAGGGCGGTGCAGAGTACGCGGCCTGGTTAAGCGGCCTGCAAGCGCAGCCACCCGTGCCAGACGATGAGGGTCCGGCCGTGCTGCTGGAACGGCAGGGCAAGGAACTGAACATGATCCTGAACCGGCCGGGCAACCGCAATGCCATGTCGGTTGAGATGCGCGATGCACTGAATGAGGCGCTGCAACTCGTGCTGGCGGATGAGGGCATTGAATCGGTACGCATCAGCGGTCGTGGCAAATGCTTTTCGACCGGGGGTGATCTTGCCGAATTTGGTACGGTGCCGGATTCCGCCACCGGCCACATTGTTCGAGGCCTGTCGGTGCCGGGCGCGCTGCTGGCGCGTTGTGCAGACCGGGTCACGGCCCATGTGCATGGTGCTTGTATTGGATCGGGGTTAGAGTTTCCGGCCTTCGCGGGCAGGGTCACAGCGAGTGCCAACGCACACTTCCAGTTGCCGGAAGTGAGCATGGGGCTGATACCGGGAGCAGGGGGCTGCATCAGCATCGCCCGGCGTATGGGGCGACAACGTACCGCATGGCTGGCGCTAAGCGGTAAACGAATAAAGGCAAGACAGGCCCTGGAATGGGGTCTGGTTGATGAAATTATTGATTGATCTTGATTGAAGGAATGGAAGCGTAATGAGTGAACAACAAGCGAGTGTGATGCAGGCCTTTACGGGTCTGTCCGACCAGGAAGCTGAAATCCTGTACCAGGCCGACCGCTTCGCCAAGGCCGAGCTATATCCCATCGCCCAGCGTATGGATGACGAGGAATGGTGGGACCCCAGCATCTTCCCCAAGATCGGTGCCAACGGTTATTTCGGCATTACCGCGCCTGAATCCTACGGCGGCTCAAACATGGACATCATGACCAGCGGTCTGGTGCTGCAGGCATTCTCACGCTGGAACCACGCGCTGGGTCTGGCCTGGGTCGCACATGAAAACCTGTGCCTGCATAACATCCTGCGTAACGCCAACCAGGAGCAGAAAGACAAGTATGTGCCCGATCTCGTCACTGGTAAGGCTATCGGCGCGTTGGGACTGACTGAACCCGGCGCCGGTTCGGACGCGCTGGGCTCAATGAGCACCACGGCCCGTCGTGAAGGCGATGAGTACATCCTTAACGGCCGCAAGATATTCATTACCAACGGCCCGGTTGCCGACGTACTGCTGGTGTACGCGAAAACCGACAAGGAGAAGGGCGCGCAGGGTATCTCGGCCTTCATCGTCGAGAAGGGTTTCCCCGGTTTCTCTGTGGCACAAAAACTCATCAAGATGGGCTTCCGTGGTAGCCAAACGGCTGAACTGGTGTTCGACAACTGTCGCGTACCGGCCGCCAACCTGGTCGGCGAGGAAGATCGCGGCGTGAAGGTCGTCATGAGCGGCCTCGACCTGGAGCGCGCCGTGATCGCACCGATCTGCCTGGGCATCGCGGAACGCGCCTTACAACTCTCGATTGATTATGCGGGAACGCGTAAACAGTTCGGCCAACCGATTGGCAGTTTCCAGATGATCCGCAGCAAGTTGGCGGACATGTACGTGTGGGTGGAATCCATGCGCCTGTTCACCTACCAGACGCTGCGGGCTTCAAGCGTCATCGGCGAAAACGATGGTGGCCGTGGCGACATCCACAAACTCACGGCAGCTTCCGTGATGTTTGCGGCCAACACCTTGAACAAGGTGCTCGACGAGGCCGTGCAGATTCATGGTGGCTACGGCTATATCTGGGAATCCGAGATCAACCGGCTGTATCGCTCCATCAAGTTGCTTGAGATTGGGGCGGGTACGACCGAGGTTCGCAAGATGATCATCAGTGATGACTTGATGCGAACAGGCTAGATCACAGAGTAAGTAAAAAGGCCGTCTATATGACGGCCTTTTTTTTGTTTGGTTTGGTATGTTGGGTGGAATTAAGCCCATCTATAGCCAGATAGACGAAAGTCGGAATGGCGAGATTTAAGTACGTGGGAAACGGCCGTGGTTAATAGAATTTTTCAGTAATGTCATTATTTGCTTGCGGTAAGAGGTCTTTACCCGTAGTTTGAGATTAGGGCTAAGTGATTCTTGGAGGATTTGCCTACTGGCTTAGCTAAAAATAATTAGGCCGCTAACAAGATAACCATTTCTAAGGTTATAGGGGGAGGCATGATAAGAATAATATTTTTGGTGTTGTTGCTGGGCGGCTCGGCCGTTCTCGGTATGCCTGCATTCAGTTCTAATGATGCAAAGCCAATAATGGGCCAGGTCCCCGCCACGCTCAGGACGAGTGTTCCAATTGTTGGCGAAACCAACATAGACCTTTCTGTATTAAAAACAGTGCGTTCCAAGGAAGAAAAGCGGTCTCATGGAAAGCGTTCATTACTTCCGCTTAGGGCACCAGAGCTTCAATCTATAAGTACGAAAATATTCTCCGAACTTAAACCCCTCTCAAAAAGCATTAGCAGCAACACCAGCAACGTTTATGCTAACGAACTTCAGCAGCAGACTCTCCGTGAATTAAATTCAGGCCTATATGGAGGCACTGCATCCTTTAGTCCGGACAATGGCACCCTGCGGTATCTAAGGTTGGAGTACCAAGCGGCCGGAAATGCCTCTAAGAACTCGGCGATTGAGGTGGCTAATAATTTCATATCTGAATATTCCGGGTTATTCAGGCTTGAAGATCCGGTTTCAGAGCTGGCAATCATTGAGACGCGCATTGATGACCTTGGCTTTACCCATTTTAAGTTTGAGCAGCGCTATCTTGGTGTCCCAGTTTGGGCTAGTGAAGTACTAGTTCACCTGAATAACTTAAATCGAATTTATTTGATTAATGGAAGTTATGAACCAACGCCGAGCGGATTAGAAATTGAACCAGTATTGAGTGGAGATGAGGCCGAGAAAATTGTTGCCAACGAACTAAATAACCACCGATTGAGCAAGGTTGATCCGACTTTCGAGACTCGCTTGGTCGTTTATTCCGGGAACGGTACTGAGCATCCATTACTAGCTTATGAGGTTCAGGCTCAGAGAGAGGTTAATGAGGCCAAGACATACTTTGTTGATGTTGGGTCTGGGGAGATCATTCACAGCATTAGCGATTTATACACTGCGACAGTTAATGCTACGGGCCAAGGCTTGAATGGTGAGAGTATCGATTTTGTGTCTACAGAAGTAGGAGGCATTTTCAGACTTTTTGACCCTACTTTTCCGATCGACGATCCACCATATCCACAGGATTTTAATCAAAATGGTCGTGGAGATACTGTAGTAATCGATCTAAACCAAGACTCGAGTGGTTCAATTACTACCTACTCCCAAAGTTCCCAACCTTATGCCGACTGGGACCCTGTTGCTATTACCGTTTATGGTAATACAAGGATTGTTTACGACTACTTCTTAGATACCTTCGGAAGAAATAGCGTCGATGGGCATGGTCACCATCTGACATCCCTTATCCATCCAGGTAGAGAAGAAGATGACAATGCGGGATGGGCCAAAGCAGGTTTTATGATTTATGGAGATGGTGATGTTCTCTTCCGCAATCTGGCGAGATGCTTAGATGTTGCCGCACATGAGCTTACTCATGGTGTGATCCAATTTTCCGCGAATTTGAAGTACGAGTTCCAAAGTGGCGCGTTGAATGAATCATTTTCAGACATTTTTGCGGCGATGGTTGACAGTGCTGATTGGCTAATTGGAGAAGACTGCACCAAGCTGTCGCCAGGGTTTTTACGCGATATGGCGAACCCGGAGCGAGGAAAATTCCCCCAACAGCCACGTCATATGTCTGGTTATCAGAATATGACGATTAACGAAGATAACGGTGGTGTACATGTGAATAGTGGTATCCCGAATCGGGCAGCCTATTTGGTTGCTGAAGGACTTACCTCTGAGGGGTTGGGAAACAGTATTGGCAGAGATAAAACCGAGCGGATTTACTACAGAGCGCTTGTTACTTATTTAACCAGCCGCTCACAATTCCTTGATGCGCGGCGGGCATTAGTCGATTCTGCCCGCGATTTGCACGGGCTTGAATCAACTGAGGTGCTGGCAATACATGCCGCATTTGATGCTGTAGGCATTAATGACAGTGAAATCCCTGGCCCTGATTCGACACCAACGACCAGCCAAACACTCAATGGCGATGACTTTATGGTTTACCTTGCCCCGGATGATGAGGGCACAAGACTTGAAATATATGTCCAGCCAATCCCGAATCCTTTCGCTGGTTATAACAGCGCATCCTTGATAGGGCCTTTAAGTTCTGTAGCGGCGTCTTTTACAAGGCCAACCATACTGACTGCTCCAGCTGGCACTTTCATATTTTATGTAAGCCAGAGTTATGACATATATGTCATCGAACCGGATGGAACGAATGAACAGATCACGGAAGATGGAATAGTTCATAGTTTCTCTGTATCGCCCGATGGGCGCTTTGCAGCATTCACGACCATATTTTCTGGCGATAATCAAATCCATGTGGTGGATTTGCAAACTGGCACTCTCCAGAGTACAGCCATCAGTTCTATAAGCTATTCGCAGGGTGTAGAAGGCGATTCTGCATTCTTTGCCGATTCTCTGAACTTTAGCTTCTCAGGTGACCTGATAACTTTTGATGCTTTGTTTTGCGCTTCACTGCCAGGTGATCCATGCGATGGAACACCAGATGGTGGCTTGGCTTACTGGAGCATTGGCGTCTTCGAACACTCCACTAAGCGCTTTTTCTACCCTTTCTACGCAGATCCTGCATTTGATTTAGGCTACCCGGTCTTTGCCTATAACAACGAGTATGTGCTTGGTTTTGATTTTAATGACTACAGCACAACCTCAGATTCGGGAAATATAAAGTCTGGGGTATTGGCACTAAATGCGGTTCTGAACGATATATATTCAATAGCACAGTTTGCTCCCAACCCCCTTCCTATCTGGAGCAGTCCGAGCTTCTGGCCGGCGGATGATTTTGTAACTATTAATCCAGATACTGCTTATCATGCAGCAAGGGTGCCACTGAACCAAAACTTTGCTGGTAATCAAGCTAATGCGGAAGTAGTAAACCCTGGTCAGTTAGGGTTCCCTGTAATGCATCGTGTGGCAATTCGTGATCTATCCGGCGACATTGACGCCCCCGATCTTGTTGAATTTTCTAATGTGGCGGTTGACTCTTTTAAAGAACGGTCATTTACCGTAACCAATTTGGCTAACAAGGATCTGAGTATCACAGATATTCAACTAAGCCATCCGAATTTCTCACATAACGCCTACAACACAGTATTGCCCGGTG
>JBFIID010000194.1:0-5409 GCA_041601415.1 Gammaproteobacteria bacterium | reverse complement strand
CGCTACCCCGGCAACCGTAGTGGAGTGACAGATACGTGCCTGATGGTCAACATTATTCGTGCCCCACATTGCTGCCATCTTGCGGAACAGGTAGGCCTGTTCGTTACTGTGTTTGGCAGAGCCCAGCAGATACACTGAGTCCGGCCCGGATTCCTTACGGATTCTCAACATCTCATCGCCAATCTCATTAATCGCCTGATCCCATGAGACCTTCTGCCATTTACCGTTGACCAGCTTGGTCGGATATTTTAGCCGCCGTTCACCATGCCCGTGCTCCCTGACGGAAGCGCCCTTGGCACAGTGTGCGCCGCGATTGAATGGGTGTTCCATGGCCGGCTCCTGACCGGTCCAGACACCGTTCTGTACTTCGGCAATAATTCCACAACCCACGGAACAGTGCGTACAGATAGTTTTTGCTGTGGTGGTATTCCCTGATTTCTCTGACTTTGCCGTAGCCTTGCGCATAATTCCGGGAGTCATACTGCCGGCCAGAGCGGCTGCGCCACCGGCAGCCAGACTGGAATTGCGCAAGAAGGCACGCCTGGAGATGGCATTACCACTCGACGACTGCTGATCAGAGGGGCGTTTGCTTAAATCCACCTGATTCGATTTCTTGACTAATTTCATCTGCGAATCCTCCTCAGCCCTCAGCTGTCTATTGTTTCGTAATATTTTTTGATATGTGGCGTCAGGCGATAACCTTCACTCTTGTCCTGAATGATTTCGCTATCAGGCTCCACAGACGCAACACTCACCGCAGGCATGGTCACTGCGACCGCCCCCGCAACTGCACCCTGTTTCAGGAAACTACGCCGTTCAAGATCAGTATTTTTGTCTTTCATTGCTCTACCTCCAACATGTATGCGTCTGTATTTTTTCTCTTTGTTATAAACCTGTTAACCCCTGTCGGGTGTCATCACTAGCAGCTAAGCTGACATGGAAAAATAGGACTGCTCAAAGCCTATAAAGGCGAGCCCCAGTTCCCCAACCCTGGAATAAAAAACGGCTGACTCCGCAGCGATTAATTCAGAGAAGAAGCGACTTGCCCAGGGAACAATATGCGCCTCAAAAAATTCTTTCTGCTGCTCAAAACCGACTTGGTCGATAATCATCAAAGACATGACCTCGGCCAGGAATGCGATATGGTCTTCCGGCTCCTTGATGCCGTCTTCTCTGGCATAACCCAGCGCCGCCAGATCATCGCGTAAAATACCCAGCGGTTTTTCCATCAGAAAACCTGTCAGATAAAACGATGCATAAGGCAGCATTTCTCCGCGCCCGACGCCAATAAACAGATCGTGGTATTCAGTTGCAATCTGTTCCTGGCTGAAAATCTCAACCGATGCTGGCAAGGCAGCAAACGCGACAGACATGGCATCTTCCTGATCCATCTCCTTTGGCAGGAGGGCAAGTTGATCCAGCACCTCCCGGGATGGCACATCGCATAACAGGCTGGCCAGCAATCGGTAGGTGCCGGCACGACTCGCCTGGGCCTGGGCATCCTCGTCCTGTTGTTCTGCCTGCATCACTTCACTCATCTTTATCGCCTTCTGGTCATCTGTTTGATTCAGTCTCTGCCGCTCGACAATTACTGCAGCAATTCCCCTTCGGGGTCTTCAATCATGTCCACCACACGGCAGTCTTCACACATTTTCAGCCGGTTCCTTGCGCGTTCACCCTGAAACATTGGATGCCCCTGTAACTTGCCGAGGATCACATCGATAACCGAACGGGTGGCGAAGGCCTTTCCGCAAGTTATGCAGCAGAAAGGCTGATCTTCATTAAGAATCTGGTTTTGTGTTCGCGCAGATGCATCGGTGAGCAGTTCGGCCTGCAGGCTAATTGCCTGTTCCGGGCAGGCGCGTGCGCACATGCCACATTGCACGCAGGCCGATTGCTGAAAATTCAAACGGGGAACACCATTACCGGCTGTCACAGCAGTCGCTGGACATACGGAGGTACAGGCCATGCAAAGCGTGCAACTCGCATGATCGACGTTTATACGCCCGAAGGGTGAGGCGGCGGACAGGCTGATAACGGCCTGTACTGCCGACGATTGCTGGACTAGATGGTCAATTGCCAGATAGGCCGTTGTGCGCTTGTCTTCCAGTGCCGCATAAGATGCGTTTGATCTTTCGGGCATGCCGGTTAGTGAACCCAATTCATCCAGGCTCGTGCAATATTGCAGCACCTCCGCTGGATAGCCCATGCCTGTCAGCATCTGTCTGCACATCTGCACCTGCTGATCGAGAGCCTGTCTTACCGTCGGTGGTACTGAACCGCCATCAAAAAGAACCACTGATTCTGCGCCCCAGGCAAGTGCCGATAACCAGGCTTCGAAGCCAACGCTAGCAAGTTCTTCCAGAGTCAATTGCAGACAGTTGGCAGGAAGATCCTGCAGCTGCGGCCTGTCTGCCTCGGCGCACAGCACCAGCACGCTGGCCTCACCACCGGACTCCTGATACGCCCGGATCAGGGAGCGCATCTGGGTCAATGTATCTACCGCCGATGGATAGCGATAACGAATCGCGCCCGTAGGGCACACGCTGGTACAAACGCCGCCACCCTGACAGAGATAGGGATCAACCTGAATCGCGTCCTCTATCGAGCTGATCGCCTGAGCCGGGCAGGCATCCAGACAGCGGGTACAGCCGTTCACGCCCGATCGACTGTGCGCACAAATACTGCTGTCGTAGGCAAAAAATCGTGGCTTCTCAAAGGTGCCAATCAACCCCTGTAACTCCGCTTCTGCAGCGGCCAGTCCTTCGGCATCGGCCTGGCAGATGATATAGCCGGGAGGTGGAATTTCCAGTGTCAGCAGGCCAAGGCGATTGGTATCCAGAATCAGATCGGCACTCAGAGTCTGACTGGCATTCACCGCATCACCCTCTATATGCACTTCAAAATGTCCCATATGCCCCTTGATCTCTATCCCCCGTCTACCCGCCATAATGACATTCGCTGCGGTCGTGTTGCCCTCTTCCTGCAACAACACCGTGACCTGCAATGGCGCGGCAAACTGCTGTACCTGTTCCAGTATTGAGCCATGCCCAATCACCAGAACGCGCCCCTGTGATTGATATTCGACCAGTGCAGTGGGCTCCACCACCAGATCAGCAATGGCAGCATAGGCATGTTCACGCGCCAGATGATTCTGTTCACTCATATCATTCACAGTTCGGCACTCTCTACATCCTCAATCTCATCAGACCAGTCCTGTTCAACGTGAACAGGTTCTTCTTCCACTAGCGTCATCTCATCTGCAGCCAGTTCAGCAGGCGGTTGATCCGCCGCCTCCTGTTCCGCGAGTAGCTTCTCAGCATTCTTACGTGCCTCTACCTCAAGCATATGTTTCATATCGCAGGTGATAATGTCGCCCAACTTAGCGAACGTGGTGAAATCCCCGTCATAATCATCCAGTCCATCACGGATATTAAACACGGGCACATGAAACAGCTTTCTCAGCGCCAGGTTGCGTAGCTGATCGCTGACCCCCGACGACATAAAGGCCGAGTAATCGGAATCCTCGGTCAATTCCTCAATCGGCGTCATATCCGCATCGGTAAGTACCGGGGCATCGGCGACAGGCGCCTGCTCAGCCAGGGTGGTGGGCTCAACCACCGATTCCGGGGGTAATGGCTGCCCCGCAGCATGCTGCTGTTTCCTGCGCGACCAGCGCTGTAAAAATTCTTCGTCAGCATCCGGAACCGGCTGCACTCGCGTTTCACTTCCCTTGTTAATCATCTGATAATTCGCCCACCACTCTGCTTCCAGTCATTATTTTTTCGTTTTTTTCGCTGTTCAGGGCAGTAGTTTTCCAGCACGAAACGTTCGGTCCAACGGTATAGCTCTGGAGGAATGGGCACGGCAAAAATCTCGGCGTCCCCTTCCAGGTAGGCGTGTGCTTCATCGAAACTGAGGCTGATTTTCTGCGGAATGGGGCGGGCCTGCGGATTGTCATTGTTTGCAATAATGAAACAGCCCGGCTGAGGCGACATAAGATTGTGGTAATAACTCTCCGATTCATCGGCATAGAGAGTGACATGAAAACCGGGATACAGGATTTGCCGGCTTTCCTCGTGACTATAGATTTCGCGAGGCTGGGTGGTGTTTTGTTCTGCAGGCTCAGGGATAGTTACGGCTAGCGCCGTCCAGGTTTCATCCACCCAGGGGCTGGTAGACGGCTGTGATTGCATAATCACAGACACAGGCATGCTGGTGGGCATAACCTCACTTCCAACGCTGGAATCTAATGCACTACGTGCCACCTGGAACCCCTCCAGTCATTTTGTTGATAACTCCCTGTTTAGCCTCGGCGTTCAATTGCCTTGCAATTGATTTAGCCTCTGGCCAAGAGTCACCCGGGCAGTTCTGACTTGTTGTTGTTCTGATACCTGTCCCGTGCGCATTTATGTAGCTTCTTGCTAATTAAATACGGAATTTTTATTCCTAATACGCAGAACTAAGTATTAACCTGGATCAAGATTTTGTCCAGATTCCAGATAGATATTTTATATTGCGGGGGTTTTGACCAAACTGGATCGAAGTAGATTATCCGGATAGGATTTCCGCCTTCAAATATAAGTACTGAATAATCAAACAGTAGGGATGGAGTGAGCAAACCATGAGTGAAACCATTTTCAGCAAGATCATCGCCGGCGAGATTCCTGCAGATATCGTCTATGAGGACGAACTCTGTCTTGCCTTTCGCGATGTAAATCCGCAGGCGCCAATGCATATTCTGATTATTCCCAGACAGGCCGTTGCGAAACTATCCGACTGTGTCACTGAACATCGAGGCGTTCTCGGCCATATGATGCTAAAGGCGAGTGAAATCGCTACCAAAGAGGGTTACGCGGAGTCATTCAGGCTGGTGGTTAATAATGGCGAAGACGCGGGTCAGTCGGTGTTTCATTTGCATCTGCACATTCTCGGTGGGCGTCCCTTTGGTTGGCCTCCTGGCTGAATTAAACGCGTCATAGTCCTGACAGGACAACTTATTGCACAAACAAATCGTTATGTTATAACATAACGATTGTGCCACTACTAAAGCTCCCCTGCTCCCCACACGTCCCCCCTCAGGGGACAGTATTTGCATGCCGACTACTCTTGCTCGGTATGCTACTTGTCAGTCAGTTTCTGACGCTGTTGCATGCGACAGAACATGCAATGACAGAAGATGAGCATGCCTGTGTGTTGTGCCTGTGCTCGGATCATCAATCTCATGCACTGCAGTCTCGCCCATCGCCCATTCAGTTCGATCATGCTCTTTGTCAGTATGACGTTTCTCAGCTTCATCGCATTGAAGCCGCCATCATCAATTCCAGTCATATACGCGCACCGCCCACCTGTCCGGCCTTTTCCTGATCAACACAACAATTAAATAATTATTTACGGGCCCCCACCAGT
>JBFIID010000193.1:0-5431 GCA_041601415.1 Gammaproteobacteria bacterium | reverse complement strand
GATTCATCGCCCATACAGACGACCACTGGTTATCATGAGTCCGAAGAGTCTACTGCGGCATAAACTGTCAACATCAAGCGTCGCTGATCTAACCGATCGCGGCTTCCAGACAGTGTTTGATGAAATCGATGAAATTAAACCGGCTAAGGTAAAGCGCGTGCTTTTCTGTAGCGGCAAGGTCTACTTTGACCTGCTGGAAGCTCGCCGGGAAAACAAAATTGATGACATCGCCATCCTGCGACTGGAACAGTTATACCCCTTCCCCAACGAGGAAGTGGAAGCACTGATCAAGAAATACAACAAGGCCACTGAAGTGGTCTGGGTTCAGGAAGAACCGCGTAATCAAGGTAGCTGGATTTACCTGCTGGCACGTAACCATCTGCTGGGTTGTTTGGGTGACAAGCAAGATCTGTTACTCGTTGCACGACCCTACTCTGCTTCACCTGCTGTGGGTTACATGTCCAAGCATCTGGAACAGCAAAAGGCACTGATAACAGAAGCCCTGCAACTGGAAGGTGCGACAGTATCACCGGAGAAGGTTAATCCTCCGCGCAAGCGTAAGACAAAATAAAGTCCGGACATCAGGGTGAGTAAGATCCCTCTGATTTGATTGTTCCAGACTATGTGATAAACAAAATGTAACAGCGGCATTATCATCCACAATGTGATGATGATGGGATTCCATACACTGAGTTAAACGGAGAGTAATGTGCTAGTTGAAATCAAAGTACCGATACTGGCTGAGTCGGTTACCGATGCAAGCCTGCTGGATTGGCAAAAGCAAGAGGGTGAACTTGTCACTCGTGGAGATAACCTGATTGATCTGGAAACAGACAAGGTCACTCTTGAAGTCACTGCTACCGAAACCGGTGTGCTGAAACAGATCCTTAAACAAACGGGTGATACAGTTCTCAGTGAAGAAGTACTGGCAATCATAGACACCGAGGCATCAGCCGGTGTATCTGCGCCAGCGACTACAGCACAGGAACCTGTCACTGAAGCAGCTCAGTCCAGCTCAGACGATGCCGATGCAAAGGCGAATCCTTCTGCGCGCAAGATGATTGAAGATAACAAGCTCGATATAACCGCCATAACAGGAACGGGCAAACAGGGCAGAATCACTAAAAGTGATGTGATCGCTCATATGGAAGCTGCCTCTGCTCCAGCTGCGGCAAGTCCTGCTCCTGCAGCCGCAAAACCTACAGCGCCAGCCCCGGCCATTACCGGTGAACGCCCAGAAGAACGAGTCGCTATGACCCGCCTTCGCAAGCGCGCGTCCCAAAGACTGCTGGAAGCACAGCAGGATAATGCGATCCTGACCACCTTCAATGAAGTCAATATGAAGCCAATCATGGATCTGCGTGCCAAACACAAGGAAGCCTTTGAGAAGAAACACGGTGTCCGACTGGGCTTCATGTCATTCTTCACCAAAGCGGCCGTTGAATCACTGAAACAGTTTCCCATCATGAATTCATCCGTTGATGGTGATGACATCCTGTACCGTGGCTACTTCGATATTGGTATTGCGGTCAGCTCTCCACGTGGTCTGGTCGTACCCATCATTCGTGATGCCGATCTGCAGAGCATTGCCGAAATTGAGGCCAGTATTGCAGGACTGGGTCAAAAGGCCCGTGATGGCAAGCTGGATATCGATGATCTGACGGGTGGCACCTTTACCATCACCAATGGCGGAACATTCGGCTCCATGCTGTCTACGCCGATTATCAACCCTCCGCAAAGTGCCATTCTGGGTATGCATAACATCGTTCAGCGTCCTGTCGCTGAAAATGGCGAAGTTGTGATTCGTCCCATCATGTACCTGGCCGTGTCATACGATCATCGAATTATTGATGGCAGTGATGCAGTGCGCTTCCTGGTCAGCATCAAGAATCAGCTGGAAGATCCAGCCCGCATGCTGCTTGGGCTCTAAGAATTAGCTAATACGGGAACTGATAATGAAAGATTATGACGTAGTAGTAATCGGTGCAGGACCTGGCGGCTATGTCGCTGCTATCCGCTGCGCCCAACTGGGAATGAAAACAGCCTGTGTTGAAAGTTGGCTTAACCCTGAAGGTAAACCGGCATTGGGTGGAAGCTGTCTGAATGTGGGCTGCATTCCATCAAAAGCATTACTCGATTCATCACATCATTATGAACATCTGCAACATGGCCTCGACGATCATGGAATTACCACGTCCAGTGTCAAGATCGATGTCAAAAAAATGATTGCACGTAAAGATGATATCGTCAAAACCCTGACCGGCGGTATCGCCGGGCTATTCAAGAAGAACAAAATTGACTGGCTTCAGGGACACGGCAAACTGTTAGGTGACGGACAGGTTGAAGTTGTTCCAACAGGCAAGGGTAAAGCTGAAACAGTAAAGGCAAAGAATATCATTATCGCCACTGGTTCAGTGCCTACCGCCATTCCACCTGCTCCAGTGGACGATAAATACATCGTTGACTCCACCGGCGCACTCTCGTTTGATTCCGTACCGAAGACACTGGGTGTAATCGGTGGCGGTGTGATTGGACTTGAGCTTGGCAGTGTCTGGCGTCGTCTTGGTTCAGAAGTCATTGTCCTGGAGGCGCTTGATACCTTCCTGCAACCCGTTGACCAACAGATGGCCAAAGAAGCACACCGTACGCTTAAAAAGGAAGGCATGGATATCCGTCTGGGTGCCATGGTCACAGGCACAGAGGTCAAGGGTAAGAAGGTCAAGGTCACCTACACGCAGGGCGGCAAGGAACAGAGCCTGGAAGTCGATAAACTGGTGGTCTCAGTCGGGCGTGCACCCAACACACAGGGACTGAACGCACAGGAAGCGGGTCTGAAGATCAATGCCCGTGGCTTTATTGAAGTCGATGAACATTGTCATACCAACGTCCCTGGTGTGTATGCCATTGGTGATGTGGTTCGTGGCCCCATGCTGGCACATAAAGCGTCTGAAGAAGGCGTAATGGTTGCGGAAAGACTGGCAGGCCAATCTACAGAAGTACACTTCGATAATGTTCCCTGGGTCATCTACACCTGGCCGGAACTGGCATGGGTTGGCAAGACCGAAGAACAGTTGAAAGCCGAGGGCGTCGAATACGGTAAAGGCGTATTTCCATTTATGGCGAGCGGTCGCGCACGTGCCATGGGTGAAACCACGGGTATGGTGAAAATACTTGCCTGCAAGAAGACAGATACCATCCTTGGCATTCACATCTATGGACCAAATGCCTCCGAACTGGTTTCTGAAGCCGTCATCGCGATGGAATTCGGTGCTAGCACCGAAGACATCATCAGTACCATACATGCGCATCCGACACTCTCTGAAGCCATGCATGAAGCGGCGCTGGCCGTTGATTCAAGAACCATTCACATCTAGGAATCGGGCCCCGCTACAGTCTGGTAGCGGGGTTCCTACTCTGTTACGATCCGAACACTCGTGCACTACAAAGTCGGTCGCTAACAAACGTCATTTCAAAGGTAAAAAAGCAGCTGCCGGCCTACATCCTCACAATATATATAATTCTCTAAACCGTCCCATACAACGGAGAAATGAATGGAAAAGGTAGTCATAGTTACTGCCGGCAGAACAGAAATCGGAACATTCAGTGGCAGCTTGTCCAGTATTCCCGCCAGTGACTTAGGCGCTGATCAGAACAAGGTTGAAGCCGCACAGGTCACAGGCAAATTTGATGACGAAATCATTCCGGTCGAAATCCCTCAGCGTAAGGGCGACCCCGTCGTATTCAACAAAGATGAGTTCACCCGCGCAGGTGTAACGGTTGAAGCGCTGGCCGGAATGCGTTCTGCCTCTATCACGGAAGACACCGTCACCGCCGCCAATACCTCTGGTATCAATGACGGCGCCGCCGCAGTGATTGTCATTTCCGCGAGCAAGGCGAAAGAACTTTATCTTACACCACTCGCAACTATCGCCGCCTATTCAAGTGCAGGCGTTGATTCTCAAATTATGGGTACCGGCCCCATACCAGCCTCTAATAAGTGTCTGGAAAAAGCCGGCTGGTCCAAGGAAGATCTTGATCTGTTCGAAGCCAATGAAGCGTTTGCTGCCCAGGCCATCTCTGTGAACAAGGGTGTTGATTGGGATGCCTCAAAGGTTAACGTAAGCGATAGAGCAATTTCTCTTGGACATCCGATAGGTGCATCTGGCTGCCGCGTTTTGGTATCTCTGTTGCACGAAATGAAACGAAGTAACGCTAATAAAGGCCTTGCCACTCTCTGTATTGGTGGTGGACAAGGTGTAGCACTAGCCGTAGAGAGGGAGTGAATATGTTAGATTTAACTGGAAAAGTTGCGCTGGTAACAGGTGGTACTGGGGGAATCGGTGCGGCAATTTGTAAAGGCCTGGCACAAGCAGGAGCAAAAGTAGCCACCAACGGGCGAAATATGGAGAAAGCCAAGGCGTGGCAGGCGCAGGCTAAAGCAGATGGATACGAAGTTGCCGTCTACCAGGCCGATGTCACCGACTATGATGCCTGTGTAGAGCTGGTGGCAAACATTGAGAAGGACCTGGGTCCCATCGACATTCTGGTCAATAACGCGGGTGTCACCAAAGACGGCACTTTCCGCAAAATGAGCAAGGACCAGTGGGATACCGTAATGAATATCAACCTGGACAGCCTGTTCAACGTTACTCGTCAGGTCGTTGAAGGTATGACTAATCGTGGATTTGGTCGTGTTATCAATATCTCATCCGTAAACGGGCAGAAAGGTCAGCTCGGACAAACCAATTACTCTGCAGCTAAAGCGGGTATGCATGGTTTCACAATGGCCCTGGCGCAGGAAGTTGCGCGTAAAGGCGTAACGGTTAATACCATCTCGCCCGGCTACGTAGCAACAGAAATGGTAATGGCCATCCCCGAAGAAGTTCTAAACAAGATCATCTCTGGTATTCCGGTCAATCGTCTCGGCAAACCAGAAGAAATTGCAGCTTTAACTGTCTACGTATCATCAGAAGAAGCCGGTTTCATGACCGGTGCGGACCTGTCCATTAATGGCGGCATCCACATGATGTAAGTTTTACCCGAAAAGCGGGGCAGAAATGCCCCCTTTTCCTATGGATTATAAAATGACCGAACCGAGAATTATTAAGAAATACCCTAATCGCCGTTTGTACGACACGACTGTTAGCACTTACATAACATTGGAACAGATCCGTGAACTAGTCATGGACAATGTTGAAATTCAAATCAAAGATGCCAAGACCAGTGCCGACATAACACGCAGCATTCTGTTGCAGGTCATACTGGAACAGGAGGAAGGCGGTGAGCCTATATTCACCGTTGAATTGTTGATGAGAATTATCCGCTTTTACGGTAACTCAGCACAAAGTATGGCCTCTAACTACCTCGAACAAAGTCTCGCTCTTTTCACCGAGCAACAGGAAATGCTTCAGAACCAGGTCAAACAGACGGT
>JBFIID010000192.1:0-5473 GCA_041601415.1 Gammaproteobacteria bacterium | reverse complement strand
TAAAGAGAACTCCATCTGACTCTGCTTGTCTGTCTCAATATAATTATTACTACGGGAAACAAAAATGATAATAAGACTATCCCGAGCCCTGACTGTCTTTTCTGCTTATGTGTTCTGCGCTGGTGCTGTGCTGGCTGCGGAGATAAGCACCATCAAAAGCGAATACACCATCATTCGTGCCGTCACCGATAAATCCTATGAAGACGTTACCGATGAACTGGAGTTTGCTATTACAGAACGCAATTTTCGCATCACCGGAAAGAACATTATCGGCAAGGCCATACGGAAGCGCGGACACGACGACTTTCCGAATGTCGATGTGGTGCATTTCTGTAATGTAGAAAATGCACGCGAGGTGCTGGAGCATGACATTAATTTTGTCTCACAGATGCCCTGCCGTATGACCATACATGAGGAACAGGACAAAGTTGTACTGCAACTGATACTGGTGCCGGAACAACACCCGGACCCTGCTGTCCGGGACTTTTCAATTCGCATGAATAAAACCCTGAAGGAGATTCTTGCCTTCGTACTGGAAGATGACTCTCCGATCCTCGGCAAATAGGTCTAGATCCTTATGAAAAAGCCAGACCACCACCTGTTGTTACTGTGGTTCATCTATACCGGCTGTCTTTGCTTTGCACTGTTTGTCGCCTGGCATGAAGGCTATGTGCGGGTTCTGTTCCTCGGCGACAAGAGTTATATCTCATATGCCATCGGTCTACTCTTCTTCCTCGCCCTGCTGCACAGCGCATACCTGACCTTCAAACTTTCCGCACAAATACGGATCGCGGATCAAATCGAAGGCCTGCTGGATCAACACGTGCAGTTAAGTGTTGAAGGCACGCGCATTCGTGCCGGACGCTTTTCCCTGTTGCCCGACGGCTTTGTAACCGACTATCTGAGTGATCTACTGCGCTCCACCACCACAGGCCAGCTGGAAGAGAGTTCGGCCTCGCGCTCAGATCTCTTACAGGTCTATACGAACCGTCTTAAAGGCCCTCACGAAATTGGCTGGTTCATTGTCGAGATTCTCATCAAGCTGGGTCTGCTCGGCACCATCGTAGGCTTTATCATGATGCTTGGTTCAGTCGCAGACACCGCATCCTTCGATGTCAGTGCCATGCAGAAAATTCTCAGTGAAATGACGACCGGCATGGGCACGGCCCTGTACACCACACTCGCCGGCCTGAGTGGCAGTATGTTGCTCGCGACGATCTATCACTTCATAGATCGCGGCGCCGATGAGTTAATCGAAAAGACCGTGAACCTGACCGAGGTTCACATTGTGCCAAGACTGTCACTCAGCCGTTAATCAACAATGGCATTTGCGACCAGTTCAATCCGACATCGGAGACGCTTCCTGTCCGATCCCTTCACGGATCTTCTCTTTAATGCCCTGTTAGGTTTTACCTTCCTGTTTCTCGTCGCCATCATGTACATGAACCCGACCGCCAAGTCCGGCATTATTGATCCCAAGGCCGAGTACATCATTACCATCACCTGGCCCGATAATAGCCCGGATGATGTTGATGTCTGGGTAGAAGACCCCACTGGCCAGTTACTCTGGTACCGGGCGCCTGAACAGGGTCTGATCCATCTCGATCGAGATGATCGCGGTGCACTGAATGACACACTCCTGATCAACGGCGAGGAAATACAGAACCCGCTGAACCAGGAGGTCGTAACGATCCGTGGCACTGTCACCGGACAATACGTCGTGAATATCCATTATTACCAGTCGCAGACCAACAACCCCGTTCCCGTATCGGTGCGTCTGGCCAAGGTCAATCCCGCACTGGAGATTGTTTACTACGACACGATCATTCTGGAAAAGCTGAATGATGAGAAAACCGCAGTGCGTTTTGAAATTCGTTCCGACGGTAGCGTCGGTGAGATTAATTCACTACCCAAGAAACTGGTTAATTTTTGAGCGGTAAAAACCGGTCAAAACAGAGTAAGGAGTAAATAAGATGGTTACCCTGGGAGCAAGCGGGCTGATTGCAGCCTATGTACTGATAGCAATACTGCTACTGAGTATCCTGATCTATTCAAGCTGGAACTGGTGGGTAAAGACTACTCTCATCATCATCACCTCCGGCTTTTATATCGTCACCTACCTGTCATACCCTCTGCTCATGGGCTGGCCAACCGAAGCCGAACTTCCAGAACGCTTCAGACTGGTATCAACGGCAATCCAGGAACCGGACAAATTGACCGGCTCGGAGGGCAACATCTACCTGTGGGTCACAGATATGCGTAGCGACCCCAGCATTGCCAAACCACGTTCGCACCAGTTGCCCTATAGTGATGACCTGCACAAGAAGGTGATTGAAGCGAACCAGAAGATGAGAAAAGGTATACTGCAACTGGGACAGCTAGAGGATGAAGAGAATGCCGTTCGAGTCTCGGCATCCGATAATACCCGGCTGGGACTGGAGAGTGTAAAAATAGACTTTTATGACCTTCCTGATCCATTATTCCCTGAGAAATAAGCAACATACAGGTTATTTTTGAACTACTATTGCCAGAAGGAAGATTGGATGGCCAGGTCGTGTTTTATGGGCGAAATCAAGACAAAACTGACTATGCTACTACTTGCAGGTTTGCTCCTGCCGTCTACCTCAATTGCCGAGTCAGGCCTGACCGAGGAAATTGATTACGACTGTAAGCAGTCTTCAAGCGCCGATGTTTCCTGTGATTACCGCCTTCTGTCACCGCAACCAGTCACCGCCATCAGTGCACGCATCAATGAGCAGAGTCTCCCGGTTAAGAAGAAAAGCTATCCTTCTGCGGGCGATAAAACTGCGGTTTTATTTTTGATCGATACCAGTGATCCGCGCCGTTCGAAGGCCATTGCCAGGAATATAGAACACGTCAGCACCCTGCTGGGCAAGCTGGAATCACACCACATCGCCGGGCTGGCAACCTTTGACAGTAATCTGGATATACGTCTCATGCCCGGCGCAACGGCCCAGTCCATCAAAGACGTGTTAAATAACAAGGTTGAGGCGATAGGCAAGACCACCGAGCTGTATAGAAACACCCTGCAGGCAGTCAAACTACTGGCCGACACCAGGGCCAACCGTAAACTCATCGTACTGTTATCGGATGGGCTGGCCGAAGATCAGGCCTACCATCATCAGGACGTAATCAGCGCGGCGCATAAGGCCAATGTGGTGATTAACACCATCGGCTATGCCCAGTCTGTCTCCCAGTCAGTGTCATTACAAACGCTGCGGCGTCTGAGCGAGGAATCTGGCGGTCAGTTTATCGCCGCAGGACTCCCAAACTACACATTGCCCGAAAGCTACCTCAAACAACCCTTCGCAATAATCGATAATGGTGGCAGTTTCTCGGTGGATTTAGGCAAGGCCATTGATGGCGGTCTGTATGACAATCAGATCCTGCAAATACAGGTGAAGGCTGGCGCACAGACGATCAAGTTCGACTCGACAGTTAAGTTACCAGAGGCACCCGCCCCCATTGTAGAGGCCGTCCCCTCGCTTGAGGTCGACCCAATCGAACTTATGGGAAAAATCCCCGTACAGGATCTACAGGCTCCAGCCACTCCTGCACCCGTGGTAATTACGACACCGGCACCTGCCAGCAACACCACCAATCCCTGGTTATGGTATGGCCTGCCGCTCTCATTCCTGATCGCGGTGATAGTCGCCCTCTTGTATTACGGGAAGATTTTTCGCCGCAAGGAAGAACAGTCCAGCGCTGCGGCGGCAGAGGTCAAAGCGACCGCCGCATTTGCCTATCTCGTTCGTACTGATGGCAGCGATGAGCGTTTCTCAATCGACATGAACCCGTGGCGCATCGGGCGCAGTAAAAATAACGAAATGGCACTGCATGATGAGTCTATTTCCCGACAGCATGCCGAGATTCACCGTGATGCCGAAGGCCGGGTGGTACTCACCGATCTCGATTCACTGAATGGGGTCTATGTAAACGATAAAAAGGTCAAAAGCTCGGTTCTGCTGGAAGGAGACATGGTTGATCTGGGCGACGTGAGTTTTAAATACTCACTGCATGACGAGGATTACGAGGAACAGATGCCGACCGTGATTATCAAAACCAGCATGCCCCCCAAGACACAAACGGGTTCAGCCTAGCCTGTCATTTCAATTTTTCAAGAATCTGTTCCAGTCGTTTCTGGCTTAAGCCGCCGGTTATCTGTCGTACCAGCGTTCCCTCGGGACTGACAATATAGGTTGTCGGTACAGCGCGCAGGGGTGTAGCAAAGATTTCCGAGACGGTATCCCCATCGAGCAGAAGAACCGGAAAACTAAGCAGGTAATCTTCAACGAACTGTTCTACTTCTTCCCTCTTCGCATAACCGAAACTGGGGTAATCCAGCGCCAGTCCAACCACGATAGCGTCGCTATCCTTATGATCCAGATAGAAGGAATCCAGCTCTGGTGCCTCATCTATACAGGGAGGGCATCGCGTAGCCCAGACATTGAACACCACCCATTTATCCCCGTCCAGATACTCATTGAGGGAATGGCGTTTGCCATCCAGCCCCTCCAGCTCGGCATCCAGCGCCAGTACTGACAGGCTAATAACGGCCAACAGCAGCCCGGTCAGGCCGGAAACAAAACAGTTTCTCAGTGTCTTCATCTATAACTGCGCCAGTTCTGTCTCGGTGAAACCCGCCTCACTGCGGGCCTGTAGATTAAACGGGCCGCGTAATTTAGTGCCCATATAACTTTCGACCAGTTGCCAGAAGGTTTGTTCTGCATCCAGCCCACGTTGTTCACACAAATAGTTGAACCAGCGTGTACCGGCCGCCACATGACCGATCTCATCACGCAGAATGATGCGCAGGATATCCGCACCCTTCTGGTCACCCGACTGTTCCAGTCTGGCGATCATCCCCGGTGTCACATCCAGCCCTCTCGCCTCCATAACCCGGGGTACCAGAGCAAGGCGTTCGAGCAGATCATGTGAGGTCTTCAACGCCATATCCCACAGACCGTTATGGGCATCGAAATCACCGTAGTCGTACCCCAGTGCCTGAAGGTGTTCACGCAACAGGGTGAAATGCGTGGCCTCTTCATCGGCTACGCGCACCCAGTCATCATAGTATTCGGGTGGCATCTCTCGGAAGCGATGGACGGCATCCCAGGCGAGGTTAATGGCATTGAACTCGATATGCACGACCGCATGGATCAGCGCGGCATGAGCCTCCTTCCTGGCGGTGCCTCGTCTGGACAGGTTCTTCGGTTCTACCAGCACGGGTTTTACCGGTCGCCCCGGCTCATCAACAGGCAGCCAGTCCGTTATCGCTGCGGCCCCGAGCTGACCGGCTTTCCAGGCCGCTGCGCTCGCATGGCTCAAGGCAACTTTCTGATCTGGATCTGCACAGATCAAACAGGCCTGTGCCCGTTCAAACAAGTCGTTCATAACTGCTCCCATTCAATCTGCCAGCCACTTTCTCCAGCACCCGCCTGATAGCCTTCAC
>JBFIID010000191.1:0-5488 GCA_041601415.1 Gammaproteobacteria bacterium | reverse complement strand
GGATATTTCCAGTTATAAGGATTATGTGGAAGAGGTGGTGCAGACCCGTTTCGAGCGCGTCCCCGGGGTTGCGCGTTCTGAGATCTTTGGCGGTCGGGAACGTGAGGTACGCATTACCTTTGACCCCTACCGTGCAGCCAGCCTTGGCGTGCAGTTACCGGTCGCATCACGTCTGGCCGGTAGCGGCGAAGATATCTCTGCGGGTTTCAGTGATGTTGGCAAGCGGAAATACTCGATTCGATTTTCGGGTACATACAAGGTTAATGATCTGCAGGAAATGATCATCGACTGGCGTGAAGGCAAGCCGGTTTATCTACGTGATGTAGCGCGGGTTGAGGAGCGCCTGGAGGATCGCGATAGTTTTGTACTGACCAATGGCTCTCTGTCAATTGCGATCAACGCCCAGCGTGAGACCGGGGTGAATGTACTGTCCACCATGCAGGGTCTGTACGGAGCGGTTGAAGAACTCAGGGACGGGCCCCTGAAACGTGCGGGCCTGAGTATTGAGCAGGTCTATGACGAGACGCTTTATATCAATCGTTCGATAGAAATGCTGCGCACCAACCTGGGGCTTGGCGTGTTACTGGCGATTGCGGTGCTGTGGTGGTTCCTGCGGCGTTTCCGCGCCACCCTGATGGTCGCTATCTCTATTCCGCTGTGTTTACTGGCAACCTTTATGTTGCTTGATGCCAGTGGTCGTAGCCTGAATGTAATCTCACTCGCGGGGCTGGCATTTGCAGTGGGCATGGTTCTGGACGCCTCCATCGTGGTGCTGGAAAACATAGTCCGACTGCGAGAAAACGGTGAGCCTGGCGAGCAGGCATCCAATAAAGGGGCGGCCCAGGTATGGGGCGCATTGATGGCCTCGACAGCGACAACTGTAGCGATCTTCCTGCCTGTGGTGTTTCTGGCCGATGAGGCCGGGCAACTGTTTGCCGATCTGGCTCTCGGCATTGCGGCAGCAGTGAGTGTGTCACTGCTCGTGGCAGTCACGGTGGTTCCGGCAGCAGCAAACAGCTGGATGCATGAGCGTAAAGTGATCGACCCGCATCATCACTGGTGGATAAATATTTCGCGTTTTCTGATGTTTCTCACCAAAGGCCCGTGGCGGAGGTTCTTCTGGATCTTCGGCTTGATTGGGGTTGCGATAGCACTGACCCTGAGCCTGTTGCCGCGTGCCGATTATCTGCCTGAAGGCAATCGTAATCTGGTATTTGCCTTCATCCTGCCCCCGCCGGGGACGAATATTGAACACCTGGAAAAGGAAATGGGCGAGGTGATTGCCGAGCGCATGCAGCCCTATGTTGATGGTGAGATGGAACCGGCGGTGAAAAATTATTTCTTTGTCGCGCTCTCGCGTGGCGTGTTCATGGGCGCACGTACCCGTGACCCTGAAAAGACCGATCAACTGGTGCCCTTAATTAACGAGGTCATCGGCGGCTTCCCGGATTCACTGGCTTTTGCAAAACGGGCCTCCCTGTTTGGTGGTTTTGGTGAGGGACGTACGATTGATATGGACATTCAGGGGCTGGATATCGCGGCCCTGCTAAAAAGCGGACTGGCCGGTTACATCAATATCTCTCAGGCAATCCCCGGCGCATCCGTGCGCCCGTTTCCGGGTTTGCAAATGGCGCAGCCAGAGCTGCGCCTGATCCCGGATGAAAAGCGTATCGCTGAAGTTGGCTGGGATCGGCAGATAGTGGCGAATGTGGTGCGGGCGCTCGGTGATGGTCTGTTTGTCGGAGACTATTTTAATGGCGAGCAGACCCTTGATGTCATTCTACGTGCGGAAGAGTGGAACACACCAGAACAGCTGGAGAGTATTCCTCTGGCTACCGCCAATGGCGGTGTGCTGCCTCTGGGCGAACTGGTGCAGATTTTACGTACTGCAGGGCCCGATGAGATCCGCCGGATAAATCGCCGACGAACTGTGACCCTGCAGGTCACCCCCCCTGAGAATCTTTCTCTGGAAGAGGCGCTGGATATTCTGAAGACAAAGGTGGAGCCCGGTCTGATTGCCGGCCTGCCGAAGGATGCTGAAATTCGCTATACCGGCACCGCTGATAAATTGCAGACCGCACTGACCAGTATGTCAGGTAGCTTTCTGCTCGCGATTGCAATTTTGTACCTGTTGATGAGCGCACTGTTTCGTTCCTTTCTCGACAGTCTGCTGGTTTTGCTCGCGATACCCCTGGCCACGGTGGGTGGGGTAATAGCCCTGTGGGTGAGTAATCTATTCATTTTTCAGCCGATGGACCTGCTCACCATGATTGGCTTTATCATTTTGCTGGGACTGGTAGTGAATAACGCCATATTGCTGGTTTATCAGACACGCATGGCTGAACGCGAGGGTCTATCACGTAGTGCGGCGGTCGAGCAGGCGATCCAGTTGCGGTTACGACCGATCTTCATGAGCACACTGACCAGTATTTTCGGCATGCTGCCCCTGTTGCTGGTGCCGGGTGCAGGCACGGAATTGTATCGTGGTCTTGCCGCAGTGATTGTGGGTGGTATGAGCGTGAGCACAATATTTACCCTGATCCTGTTACCCAGTCTGCTGAGGATGAGAGAGTCGGCACATCCCGGTCAGAGTGCCGAAGTTGTGATGCCCGGATGAGAAGGCTTGTAGGTGTCATCTGCACGACGCTGTTGCTCAGCGCCTGCACACAAAACGGGGAGGAGTACTTTCCTACACGAAAGGGACTGTCCTGGCAGTACGCAA
The DNA here is from genome assembly GCA_041601415.1 of Gammaproteobacteria bacterium. Classification (GTDB taxonomy): domain Bacteria; phylum Pseudomonadota; class Gammaproteobacteria; order JBFIID01; family JBFIID01; genus JBFIID01. Next base: position 2,766 of record JBFIID010000191.1, on the reverse strand, counting down.
TTACCGTGACCACGATGGATCTGGTCAAGCAGAGTAAATACCTTCTCTGGAATGTCGGTATGCATCGGCTGGCGGATCAGGAGGTGCTGGTGCAGGAAAGTCATAATGGTGCACAGTATCTGTACGCGATTGGTGATGAAGGTGTGAAACGGATCGGTATTCGTCATAAAATGGACATCCGGACCCGCCTGGAAGAGCAGAATTATTTCCTGCTACGTTATCCAGTCGAGCAGGGCACCCACTGGAATCAGATGTCTACCACCGCCGTTCTTGAGGTCGTTATTGCCCCTTTTCGCAGGCACTATGCCCTGCATACGGCAATCGAGATGAATTACGTGATTGAGGAACTGCTGGCGCAGGTGAGCGTCAAAGCAGGCACCTTTGATGATTGCATGCGGGTACACGGCACCGGAACAAAACGCGCAAAAGCGGATAAGTCACTAGGTACCCTGCACATAGAGGTTATCCATGACGACTGGTATTGCCGGGGTGTTGGGCTGGTGAAAACGCAACGTCTGGAAAAAACCGATAGCCGGGTTCTGGTACAGGGCCGCTACGAAATGGAACTGGAATTACTCGAACAACATTGATCCGACATCGCTCGAAGCGTCCGGTAGGAACTCAGGAACAATTTACTGACGACATGAATATGATAAAAAAAACCAACAGAGTATGGTCGCTAACCACGGCAATAATTCTGGGCAGCTCTCTGTATACCAGTCACCTACAGGCCGAAACCTATCTGATCCCCCAGAACGGTGACACGGTAATCGGTGATCTGAAAACCACCACGACGACCTATCAGGATACTATCTCGGATGTTGCCTTCCGGTTTGGGCAGGGTTTCCGGGAGATGCGTATTGCTAATCCGTTGATCGATGCCTGGTTGCCCGGCGACGGTAGTCAGGTTGTGATCCCCAGCCAGTATATTTTGCCGAATACCAGCCATGAAGGCATTGTGATTAATGTGCCTGAAATGCGCATGTATTATTACCCGAAGCCCAAAAAGGGCGAGCCGGCATTCGTTGTAACCTACCCGATCAGCATTGGTCGCCAGGACTGGTCGACACCGCATGGTGAAACGAAAATCGTGAGTAAAACGGTTAAACCAAGCTGGTATCCACCGGAGTCAATTCGCATTGAGCATGAGGAAAAGGGCGATCCACTGCCTAGAATAGTACCCGCCGGGCCAGATAATCCGTTGGGTGAGTACGCGATGAAACTGGGGATCCCCGGTTATCTTGTGCACAGTACCAATAAACCGTATGGCCTGGGTATGCGTGTTACACATGGATGCATTCGCATGTATCCCACCCATATCGAGAGCCTGTTTAAGGATGTGAAGGTGGGAACCCGCGTTCGCATCGTCAACCAGCCTTATAAGGTCGGTTGGAAAGGTGATCGACTGTATCTTGAAACACATCCGCACCTGGCCGAGGATGAGGAAAAGTTTAAAGATCACTACAGCCATGTGATTGGGCTGATGATCGATGCAATGGGTGACAGGCAACAGGACATTGACTGGGAGCAGTTACAGTCGGCGTTGGCCAATGCATCCGGGATACCGATGGCGGTTGGCCTGGGTGTTGTCAGGCAGGCCGAGACCAGTCAACTCGACACAAACGCTACGACAGTCAGTACGGCGAAGAATGATTCATGATGGACTGAAGGCTTAAACTCAGAGCAAAAAAAAACCGCGCAAAGCGCGGTTCTTTTGATTTGACGCTATGTTTTACTTGCTCATGGCCTTTTCAAACATACGTTCAATCTTGTCTGCATTGTCGTTGCAGCAGGCCAGTGCACTTTCAGCGGCCTTCTGAGCCTGTGAAGCACTGTAGGCAGCTTCGGAGGCTACGTTCTGCGCATTGCTGGCAGCAGAAGAGGCACTGCGAGCTTCGCTAAGCGCAGTATTGGCGGTTGCAGCAACGGCATCCAGTTGTTCCTGTGTGATGGTTGCACAGCCAGAAGCCAGAGCAGCGGCCAGAGCTACAGCTGACAGGCGAGTAATAGTCTTGATTTGCATCGTGTTTTTCTCCTTATGAACGGTAATCAGATAGCCCCAGGCAATCAAACCCGATAATGACCGATTTCATTATCATGTGCAATGTCTGCAGGGCCGTAGATTTTGTATATAACTGATTTGATCACAGAAATTATTTCCAGACATGATCAATGTCGTTTTTTATTACGCCAGTAAATGATTTTTGAAGTTTTTCAGAATCGCAGCGGTGACTCCCCAGATACGATAGTCACCATAATAGATTTCGTGGAAGCTTCGATCCTTGCCTTCATAGTGGATGTTTTTTTTCGCATAGTTGTCGCTTTGCATGAGAAATGCGAGCGGGACCTCAAACACCTCGGCCACCTCGAATTCATCAATAGAGAGCTGGTATCCCGAATTCAGCACACCGATAACCGGGGTGATGCTGAAGCCGGTAACCGATACGTAGGTCGGCATACAGCCGATGACATCAATGCTGTTCTGGGCGAGGCCTACCTCTTCATAGGTTTCCCGGAGTGCTGTAGCAATGGGGGATGGATCGTCGGTTTCTACACCACCACCCGGAAAACTGATCTGTCCTGGATGGTGATTCAGGTGATCGGTTCTGCGCGTGAGTAGTACGTTAACACCTGTTTCTGATCGAACCAGAGGTATCAGTACCGCAGCCGGACTCAGAGCCTGATCTGTCTTCGAGTGGTTTGCTCCGGCTGATTGCGTACCTGAAAAGCATTCACGAATGAGTCCGAGTAACTGATGTTCATCAT
>JBFIID010000190.1:0-5558 GCA_041601415.1 Gammaproteobacteria bacterium | reverse complement strand
GGCGGTGATCCGATAGGTACTACCTCGCTGGATTGCCACTCCACTGTTCTGCCATTTATCCAGCTCCGAACGCACCGGAACTGAAACCTGATTACCGCGCACAGTCTCCAGATCCTGTGCACTGACATTATCAAGGAAGGGGAGTTTATCGGTTTTCACTGCCAGTCGTGGGGCAAAGTCGAGACGTGATGCAGCAATGCGTTTTTCGATTTCAAGCTGCCTGCGCCTTTCTGCCTCCTCCTCAAGCCTTTGTTCTTCTATCTGCTGCTGTCGATCACGTTCGGCCTGTAGACGTTGTTCTTCGCGGGCAGCGTCCTCCCGTCTTTGCGCCTCCAGTGCCGACTTTTCTTCAGCCAGACGTTGTCGTTCAAGCGCGAGTCGCTGACGTTCCTGTTCAACGCGTTTACTTTCGGCCAGGCGCCGTGCCTCTTCTGCCTGCCGTTGCTTCTCTACTTCAGCCAGGCGTTCCTGTTCTTGCTTACGCGCGATATCTTCCTCCAGAAGACGTCGCTGCTCCGCAAGCCTCTGTCTTTCGGCCTCCAGTTCGCGCGTCGCCTGCGCACGCTTTTCCTCTACCAGTTGTTGCTCCCGTTCGGCCTCGAGCTGTCTCTCAAGCTCAGCCGCCCGAGCTACTTTTTCTGCTTCTGCGGCGGCCGCTTCTGCCGCAGCTCTGCGTTGCTCCTCTGCCAGCTTTCCGGCTTCTTCTGCATTATTGTCTGCCATGACAGGCGTCGTCTCTACAGAGTCCCTGTTCTCTTCAGCAGGCGTGTCATCGCTCGTTTCGACAACCGGATTAACAATCGGCGTAACTACGCTGTTTTCCGCAACCGGGCTCTGTGAATCGGCAGCCAGATAGAAATACCCACCGCCAGCAAGCAGTAACAGAACAACGACAATCAACATCACAGGCTTCGCCGACGAAGATTTTTTCATTACCTCTGCTGTTTTTGGCAGATCGTTAATCTTGTCAAAATCGGTGGCAAGTTCAGTGGCGATATTGTCCTGGCTAAAAATGATTTCACTTTGCCATTCACCAACAGTCTGTGGGCGCTCTGCCTGCTTAAAACTAATCGCATGATCGATAGCATTCAGGAACTCATCCGAGTAAGTCCCTCGGCCAATTTCTGTTGCCGGTACAAAATGATCGCGCGTACCTTCCAGAACGGATTTTGAACGCTCCACCGCATCCATCGGTGCACGACCCGAAATGGCGCGATACAGGGTTGCACCCAGACCATAAATATCGGTCCACGGGCCCTGCTCATCACTTCTGGAATAATACTGTTCAAACGGCGCATAGCCCGGCGACACCAGCGTCGTCAGGGTTTTGTTATCGCCAGCCACTGCCTGTCGTGCCGAACCAAAATCCAGTAACACCGGGCTACCATCTTCACGAATAAAGATATTGTCCGGTTTGATATCACGATGAATAAAGCCTGCCTGATGGATCAGTTTCAGTCCATCCAGCAGTGGTTCAAGCATGTGCAGCAGTGTGGATTGATTGAGTGTCTTTTTCTTCGACAGGATGGTCTGCAGGCTATGCCCCTTCTCATAGGGCATGACCATGTAACCGGTGTTGTTCTCTTCAAATACCGCATGCACTCGCACGATATTCGGGTGTTCAAAACGGGAAAGCGTGCGTGCCTCCTGAATGAAGCGCTCCAGCCCCCACTTGAATCGGGGCGAGGTATCATCCGAGGCGGCATGTACGGAAAAATCACCCTCACGAACGGCGAACTCTGTCGGCAGATATTCCTTAATCGCGACTTCTCTATCGAGATTGAGATCATGTGCCAGATAAGTAATGCCGAAACCACCCTGTCCGAGGATGCCTTTAATTTCGTACCAGTGCAGCTTATAGCCGGGTTGCAGGGCATTTCGATGTGCGCGACCAGTCATTCCTGTTCCTGTCGTTGTTGCATGGATGAAGCAGCGGATGATTATAACGAGCAGAGTGGCGTAATAACCACCCGTTAAACTGCGATATTTCTCCCGTTACCGTACTTTGCACAGGTCTATTCGGACTATCAGCCCGATCAGTGGCTAATCTAGCGCGCCGAATTCTGTTAGGGTAAACGCCCGAATCAAACCATCTAAACCCGAGACCTACATGACTTTTGTCTTCGATGAACTGGACTACCAAAGCACCCCCTTGGGCGACATCAGTCTGCGCCGACGGTCTGAACCCCGCCTTAATGATGAAATTCTCTACGAGGTAAAACTCGGTGAGGAGTTCCTCATGTCCAGCCTGTTCACCGAGGCCGAGATCCAGCTTTCAAGACTCGGCATCGAGGCTCTGAAAAAAGCCGGGCATACAGAAGACCTGCAGATTGTGGTCGGAGGCCTGGGACTGGGTTACACCGCCGTTGCCGCACTTGAAGATCCTGCGGTGAAAAGAATGCTGGTCATCGACGTGATGAAACCGGTGATTGAATGGCATCAAAAAGGCCTGGTGCCTCTGGGCGAAACCCTCAGCGCCGATCCACGCTGTACGCTGGTTCACGCCGATTTCTTTGCCCTTGCCAGCGCAGCAGACAGTGGCTTCGACAGTTCGGAACCCGACAAACGGGTACACGCGGTATTACTGGATATCGATCACTCGCCCAGTCACTGGTTGAATTCAGGCAACAGTCGTTTCTACAGTATCGAAGGATTAAAAAGTCTGTCGGACAAGCTACTTCCCGACGGCATCTTCGGACTCTGGTCGAATGACCCTCCCGAGGAAGAATTTACGCAATTACTGGAATCGGTGTTCAAGTCGTCCGAGTCACATATTGTTACGTTCCCGAACCCTTATAAGGGTGGAGACTCGACCAATACGGTTTATCTGGCACACAACTGATTGAGCTGTATACGCTCAGGGCTCTTTCTTACGCATCGCCGCAATACTGGATGCCAACAGACCAATCCCAAAGCCGATACCGAGCAGCAGCATGACAAGCAGGGATCGGGGCACAGAAAACTCCCAGAATAAAAATTGAATCGCCACGATTGCGGTATTCTGAATTGCAAAGATAAGCACCGTAATGAGTAAGATTAAGGCGACGATAGTTCTAGATTTTTTCATGTCATCCAGGCTCAAAAAAAAGGGGGCAAGCCCCCATTTAACTTATGCTGTTGCGTTATTCCTTAACAGGTCGGCGACCTGCGACCGCCATGACTGAAACTGCGGGTTACTCGCCGTATCGAAGCGAATACCGATATGGCGATTCCGATCATTAAATCTGCTGTCATTTTTTGCTTCCCTGTTCCAGACGACATTCCCCATATGGCGGAATTTGTGCTGTGTCTGGCTAAACATAATTTCAAGTTCCAGAAGGGTTCCGACCGGAGCATCGGTCTCCACACTCAACTGCATGCCGCTGGTTGATACATCCGTTGAGTGACAGGGAATAACCCTGCCCTCCAACTCATGTGCGCCTGGCGAAGACTGAATTTTCACAATAACGTCAGCATCTTCCTGTACTCGAGGATCGTTGCGATATTCCTGCATTTTCTTTCCTCCTGCACCTGTGCCTAACACTCTAAGCATAGCCAGCGATCAGGATAATTCCATACTCTGAAAATAACAGGAAAGTGGCTTACAGGCGGCGCTACACCTGTATCGGCTATAACACCGGAGACAAACACTTACTGGATCAATCAATAAGACGCGCTTATGCGAGTATTACCTGAGCGGGAGAAGCATCAACGGTGCATTTTCCAATCTTGCATTTAGCCCCAGAAACTCAAAACCGTAGCCATTAATACAAAACGCCCCAGATGAAAACCACTGTCAATTAACCAGTGCATCAGACTGCGCTGCGCAAACTGGTAGTTAATACCCATTGATGCGGCAATCATCCCGACACTGATAAGACAGGCATAGAGAATCGCTATGCTTATGTCCGGGCCAGGCCCCAGCAGCAGTGAGAGTACAAAGGCCGAGATCAGGTTCATAAGGAATGTCGTGCCGTAGACCCTGGCAGGATTATCGATACTCTCGCTCGGGTTGACGCCCGTCTCCTGACACCAACGCCGCATAAAAAGCACAGGGGAATACCAGATGGCACCAAATACGAAACTGGCAACTGCAGCCAACAGCACGGCAATAAAATTAATCTCCATGATATAACTCCAGAGGTCTTAAGCGCCCAGTTCTACGTGTTTGTGAACCCGTACGCCGATGCAAAAACATAATGTGATCGATATCACGATCATAGGGGCTGGCCGAAATTTTATCGACTATATACTGTCCCATCCAGATTCAACCTGACACACAAGTTCAACAACCCCGAGTATCAAACCTATGAATAGAATATTGTTTTACACTGCCCTGTCCGTATTACCTCTGGTGACTGCATGTACAACCATCAACCCGAACACCGGTGAAAAGGAGCAGAACCGCGCAAATACAGGTGCCCTCGTAGGTGCCGCAACCGGAGCCGTAGCAGGCATACTGCTCGGAGACAGCAAGAAAGCCGCAATAATCGGAGCGGGTGTTGGCGGCATCGCCGGAGCCGCTGTCGGCAGCTACATGGATAAACAGGAAAAAGCCCTGCGCGAAGATCTCAAGGGCACCGGTGTAGAAGTAGAGCGCGTTGGTGACAACATAGAACTCAGTATGCCTTCCAACATCACCTTTGCGACCGGGCAGTCCGACATCAACCCCCAGTTCTACAGTATCCTGGATAACATCGGGAACACCCTGGCAAAATATAATTCAACCAGTGTGCACATCGCCGGGCATACCGACAACACCGGCAGTGCCTCATTCAACCAGCAATTATCCAATGACCGCGCCGCAAGCGTGCGTGCCGCTCTCAGCGCACGCGGTGTTATTCCGGAAAGGCTGTTCACTAGTGGTTATGGCGAATCCATGCCAATTGCAGACAACAATACGCAAGAAGGTCGTCAGCAAAACCGTCGTGTAGAAATCACCCTGCAACCGGTCACCATCTAGTCAGAAAAAGTATGACGACATAGACCAGAAAGCCCGGGGCATCATAGATGGCCCGGGCTTTTTTTATTCCTGATTACTGTTCCAATGCAGAACGTGGTTATGCACGAACTGTATCGAACATATAATTCACTTCACAATCTTTGAATACGTCTCTCTGTCCATATCCCGAACATCCACTGTCAGGGAAAGATGCTCAATATCAATTCCCTTTAGCTCCTCCAGCACACAACGGGTTAATAATTTCTTTTGTGCCTGATCGCGACCCGATAATATTTTCAGACTCACGTGGATAAAAGGCATACTGCCTGTACCCGTTTTGAAATATTCAAAAGCAATCGCTCGCGTTTTAATATGGCTTTCATCAAACAGACCTGACTTTACCGCGCCCGCGTGAACCCTCTGCACAAGCCCGGATGCGCTGACTGATTGTTCGATTTCTTTCGCGTACTCAATGGTGCAATGTGGCACAGGATAATTCCTCGTCAATAATTTGGGATGTGGGTTTTAAATAACGTAGGTTGGATTAGGCCAGCGGGCGTAGTCCAGCAACAACTCAAACCCTGTCGGCTTACGCTAGCGCTAAGCCAACCTGCGTGTATTACTTTATTAACTTTAG